>CALKJX010000060.1 GCA_937995555.1 uncultured Elioraea sp. | reverse complement strand
GTTCGAAGCTGGTGCGGGTGCGGGTGGAGGCTTCGAAGAACATGTTCATCAGGGTGCGGCCGCGCATGACGTCGCGCGGGCCGCCCTGGCGGTTGAGCGAGATGTAGGTTTCGGCGAGGTCGAGGGCGGCGCGGATCTGGCGCGGGTCGAGGCCGGCGATGCCCAGCAGGTGGCGTCGTTTGCCGACCTGTCGTCCGAATCCGTGTTCCGCCACCTGGGGGCCTCCGGTTGTGCGGGGGCGGAGGGAACGCGCGTCTGGGGATGGCGTCAAGCGGGCGGGCGGACGGGCCGGGCGACCAGCGCGCCCGGGCCGGGCACGGACCCGCCGCCCGGCCTCACTGCAGCGGGCGGGCGCGCATCGCCAGGGTGTGCTCGTTGGGCGAGGTTTCGTAGCGGATGCCGGCGCGCGTGGCGACGATCACCGACAGCCCGAACAGCGGCAAGGTGACGTGCGCTTCGGTCGCTCGCCGCATCGCCGCGCGGAGCTTCGGCTCGCGCGCCGCGCGGTCCACGGTGGTCACCGCCTCATCCACCAGGCGGTCCAGGACGGGATCGGAATGGCCGGAGAAGTTGAACTGGCCGCGTCCGACCTGCCGATCGGGCGTGCGATAGACAAGCCACAGCGCCGAGGCCTCGCCCTGGCTGTTGCCGAGCCCGAGCAGCCAGAAGCTGGCATCCGGGCCGGCGGGCCGCGACAGGCGCGGGAAGAACACGTTCATCGGCTGCGTCTCCACCTCGCTGCGCAGCCCGACGCGCGTGAGCATCTGCGCGAGCGCCTCGCAGACGCGGGCATCATTGGGATAGCGGTTGTTCGGGCAGTTGAGGCGCAGCCGCAGACCGTCCGGATAGCCGGCCTCCCGCAGCAGCGCCCGCGCCGCCTCGGGGTCATACGGGTCGGGCGGCAGGGCCGGTTCGTGGCCGAGAATGCCGGGAATGGCGAACTGGCTGGTGGGGATGCCGTAGCCGTCCATGATCCGTTCGACCAGCGCGCTGCGGTTGACGGCCAGCGAGAGCGCGCGCCGCACGCGCAAGTCGGTGAGCGGATTGCGCTCGAGCGGCTGCCCCGCGGGACCGGCGATGCCGGGCGGTGGCGTCTCGCGCAGGTTGTAGCCCAGGAACATGATGCGCCAGCTCGGCCCGGTGTGCACGGCGGTCGCGCGGCTGCGTGAGAGCATCTCGGCGTCGCGCGGCGGGACGAAGTCGATCAGGTCGACATCGCCCGCGAGCAGTGCGGCGACGCGCGCGGCCGGAGCGCCCATCAGCCGGATCGTCACCTCCGCCCAGGGCGGCCGGGCATCGAAATAGCGGTCGTTGCGGGCGAGCTCGAGACGCTCGCCGGGGCTGAACGCGACCAGGCGATAGGGGCCGGTGCCGATCGCCGCGCGTCCCGCCCGGAACTCCGTTACCGGCGCGGCCTCCAGCGCGCGCGGCACGATCAGGATGTTGGCGAGCTGGTGGGGCAGCAGCGGATTCGGGCGGTCGGTGTGGAATCGCACGCGCAGGCGATCGACCGCCTCCACGGTCACCACCGCCTGCAGGTTCGGCGTGTAGGGGCCGGGATTGTTGGGCAGCGCCCGCACCCGCCGCACGCTCGCCAGCACGTCCTCGGCCTCGAACGGCGCGCCGTCATGGAACACGACGCCCGGGCGCAGATCGAACTCCCAGATGCGGTCCTGCACGGCCCGCCAGGCGACGGCGAGGTCGGGCTCGGCGCGGCCCTGCGTGTCGATCCGCGTCAGGCCGGAGAAGATGTGCCGGTGCAGGGCGACATTGGTGTCGAGGAACAGGAAATGCGGATCCAGGCTTGAGTCGGCCTGCACAGCCATGCGCAGGGTCTGCGCCGGTGCGGGGACGGCGGCCGTCGCGCACAGCGCGAGCCCTGCCGCCAAGCCGAGCATTGTTCGACGCCTCATCGTTCCCCCTCCGCCACGATACCGGGATCCGGCGTTCACGGCGTGCGCCAGACCTGCCGCGCCACGCGCAGCCAGTTGGCGCCGAGCACGCCCTGCACCGTCTCCTCCGGATAGCCGTGCCGGAGCATCGCCTCGGCGAGCTCGGGCACGAGTGCCGGATCGGCGAAGCTCGGCGTCTCGGCGTACTGCGCGGCCGGATACTTGTCGGCGGCCTTCGCGCCGAT
Organism: uncultured Elioraea sp.; assembly: GCA_937995555.1. Lineage (GTDB taxonomy): Bacteria > Pseudomonadota > Alphaproteobacteria > Acetobacterales > Acetobacteraceae > Elioraea. The sequence continues at coordinate 13,175 of CALKJX010000060.1, read as the reverse complement.
CAACGACAGGAGCGCTGCCGGCTCGGAGACGGCATCGAGCGCCAGCCCGACATGCGCAGGGCCGAGCAGCGACACCCAGTGGTCCACGTGCCGGAACATCCGCTCGGCATCCGGCGGGCCGCCGAGGAACAGGCTCACGCCGTTGACGCCGACGACGCCCCCGGTCCGTGCGCACGCCAGCGCCTGGTCGTCGCGGATGTTGCGCTCGTGATCGACCAGGGCGCGCGGGTTGGAATGCGAGAACACCACGGGCGCCGTCGCCAGCTCCAGCACGTCCATCGAGGTTCGATAGCCGGTGTGGCTACAATCCACGATCATCCCGACCCGGTTCATCTCGCGCACGACCTCGACGCCGAACCGGCTGAGCCCGGCGTCGGTGCGCTCGTGACAGCCGTCGCCGACATTGTTGCGCTGGTTGTAGGCCATCAGCGCCTGGCGCACGCCGAGCCTGTAGTAGAGCGCGATCAGTTCGACATTGCGCTCGAAAGGCAGCGTGCCCTGGAAGGTGAACACGACTGCGAGCTTGCCCTCGGCCTTGGCGCGCGGGATGTCGTCGGCCTCGCGCACCACCACGAACTCGTCGGCGCGCTCCCGGAACAGCGCCAGATCGCGGGCGATCTTGCGCACGGCATCGGGCATGTCGCTGTTGTCGCTCGCCGTCGTGAGGCTCACGCAGGAGTACCCGGCGGCGCGCATTCGGGCGAGGGTCGCGAGATGCGCGCGTTCGGATCCGCAGCTCGGGCCGAAGGGGAAGGTGTTGTCCCAGACGAGCGAGGCCGAATAGACGCGGCGCGTACGGTCCGACAACGAAATGGCCGTCATCGCGGTGCATTCCTTCTTCGCCGGCGCGAGGGTAGGGCGGCGGAGTGCTCGGAAGCAAGACGGCGCCGCGATGCGCCGCGCACGGCTTGCGGGTGCGGGCAGGGCGCCGGTAGCGTCGCGTGGCGCGAGACGGCCAGCGGAGGAAGGGCTTGGGCACGTTCGGTGCTGCGGTGATCGGCCTTGGCGTGATGGGAGCGTCGGCGCTCAGGGCGCTCGCGGCGCGCGGCGTCAGCGCGGTCGGCATCGAGCAGTTCACGCCGGGCCATGCGCGCGGTTCGTCGCACGGCGAGAGCCGGATCTTCCGCCTCGCCTATTTCGAGCATCCCGCCTACGTGCCGCTCGCCCTGGCCGCGCGCGACGCCTGGCGGCGGCTCGAGCGCGAGACGGGCACCAGCCTTTTCACCGCCACCGGGATCCTGGAGGCCGGGCCTCCCGGCTCGGCGATCGTTGCCGGTTCGCAGCGGGCCGCGGCCGCGCATGGTCTCGCCCAGGAGACACTGGATGCAGCCGAGGCCGCGCGACGGTTTCCGGCGTTCCGCTTGCCCGCCGGTTGGCAGGCGGTGTTCCAGCCGGACGCCGGTTTCCTCAGGGCCGAGGCGGCGGTGGAGGCGATGCTGCTGGCGGCCGGGCGGAACGGTGCGGCGATCCTGTCCGGCCGGCGGGTGAGCGCGATCGAACCGGGCCGCGACGGGGTACGGATCGTGATCGACGAGGCGGAGGCGCTGGCGGCAGAGCGGGTCGTGGTGTGCGCGGGGCCCTGGCTGGGCAGGCTCGTTCCGGGCCTCGCCGGCGCGCTCACGGTCACGCGCCAGACGGTCGGATGGTTCGCGCCCGCCAATCCGGCGCTGGTCGCGCCGGACGCGATGCCGGTGTTCATCCTCGATGCCTCTGACGATACCGTCTACGGCTTCCCGGATTTCTGCGGCTCCGGCGTGAAGGCGGCGTCGCACCGGCCCGGCGCGACGGTGCGCGATCCTGACGATGCCGCGACTGGCGATGCCGAGGCCGAGGTGTCGGCTCTGCGCGACTGGCTCGCGCCCTACCTTCCGGCCGCGGCGGGGGCGGTGCGGCGCAGCAGCCGCTGCCTCTACACGCGCACCGCGGACGAGCATTTCGCGATCGGCCTGCACCCGCAGGATCGCCGGATCGTGCTCGCCTCGGCCTGTTCCGGCCACGGCTTCAAGTTCGCGAGCATCCTCGGCGAGGTGCTGGCCGAGCTCGCGCTCGACGGCGCGACGCGCCACGACATCGCCCTGTTCGCGCTCGGCCGGTGCTGGAACGAAGCCAAAACGTGATGAACGGGGCCGCCGAGGGGTCTCCTCACCGCCCCGGCCGCACCACCTGCAACCGCATCATCCCGTCCGGGTGCGCCTGGAACCCCTCGACATTGGCCCCCGAGGCCCAAAGCCAGCGGTGGTGGTACGGCTCCAGGTGCGGGCGGTCCTCCATCCAGATCGCGGCCGCCTGGGCGTAGAGCGCCTGCCGCTCCTCCACCGCCGTCACCGCCCGCGCCTTGGCCAGCAGCTCATCGAGCGGCGGGTTGCAGTCCTTGCCCCGGTTCACGGAACCGTCGCATTGCAGCCAGATCGCGATGGTGCCGTCGGGGTCCGGCCGGCCGGACCAGATCACGATCGCCGCGTCGAAGCCGCCGCGCCGGTTGGCCGCGACCATGCTCGCACTTTCCGAGGCGACGATGCTGATGTCGAACCCGGCCTCGGCCGTCATGGCCTGGATCACCTTCGCCACCTGGCGCTCCACCGGCGAGTTCGGCACCGCGAGCTCGAACGCGACGCGCTCGTGCCCGGTCTCGCGCAGCAGGGCGCGCGCCTCCGCCACGTCGCGCGGCGGCACCGGCCGCTCCGCCACCCAGGAGGTGCTGCCCGGCGCCTTGAACTGGTTGGACGGCACGAACCGCCCCTCCAGCGCCACCTGGATGATCACAGTGCGGTCGATCGCCGTCTCGAGCGCCGCCCGTACGCTCGGGTCCGACCCCGGCGGCCGCTTCGCCCGCTCGGTTGCGCCGGGATTGAAGGTCATCGTCGGGTAGGCCATGGCCGTGCCGGCGATCAGCCTGAGCGAGCGGTGACGCTCGACCGAGGCCACGTCGGACGGGGTGACGCGCTCGCCCAGCGCCGCGATCGCGCGGGGCGACTTCATCATCCCCGCGCGGTCGGCGAGCACTGCGAGCAGCGGCGCATCCGGCTGCGACGGGATGCGCTGGACGGTGAGGGGATCGACCACCTCGACCGCGCCGATCGAGGCGAGCTCGGCCTTGCGCCGGCTCTCGCGCGCCTCGCGGTGGCGATCGAGGTTCACCTTCACGGCCGCCGCGTCCATCGGCGTGCCGTCGCCGAAGGTCACACCCGCGCGCAGGCGGAGAGCCAGCGACTTCCCGTCATCGCCCCAGCACCACTCGGTCGCGAGCTGGGGGATGGAGCGAGCTGCGGGTCGGGATCGATCAGCTTGTCGCACAGGGCCGCGAACACCACCCGCTCGAACACGCTGCCCGACTGCGCGGGGTCGAGCATGCTGGGATCGGCCGAGAGCCCGGTGCGCAGCGTGCCCTGGCCGGCGGCGGGTGGCGCCAGGAGCGCGAGAGCCAGCGCGGCGGCGGTTCGCTTCGTCGTCGTCTCCCCGGTGGTGTCCGTGACACGCCAGGGGATGACGCAGGGCGTGTCAACCGGGCCGGGTCGCGTCCAGCGCCGCCTGCAGCATCCAGGCCGCCGCCGCTTTGTCCACGACCGCGGCGCGGCGGGCGCGCGTGAGATCCGCCTCGCCGATCAGCATCCGGTTCACCGCCGCCGAGGAGAGCCGCTCGTCCCACAGCGCGACCGGCAGGCCGAGGGCGGCGGCGAGTGCCGTGGCCCAGTCACGCGCGGCCTGGGCGGCCGGGCCGACGGTGCCGTCCATCGACAGCGGCAGCCCGACCACCACCCCGCCCGCGCCCTCCTTCGCCGCGATCGCCGCGATCCCGGCCGCGTTGGCCTTCAGCTTGCCCCGCTTCAGGGTGCCGTAGGGCGAGGCGATGGTCAGCGTCACGTCCGACAGCGCGACGCCGATCGTCCTCGACCCGGGATCGAGCCCGATCAGCCGCACACCCGTCGGCAGGGAGGCCCGCAGGGCCGCGACACTGGCAACCAGCATGGGCCGATGGTAACACCCCGGCCTTCCATCGAAGGAGCAGCCAGGTGTCGCTCGACGCCGAGACCGTCCGACGCATTGCCGCGCTCGCCCGCATCCGCGTAAAGGAGGAGGAGGTCGCGCGCCTCCAGGGCGAGCTGAACCACATCCTCGCCTGGATCGAGCAGCTCTCCGAGGTGGAGACCGAGGGGGTGGAGCCGCTGCCGGGAGCGATGCGCATGAAACTGAAGATGCGCGAGGACGTCGTCACCGAGGGCGACCTGCATGACGCGATCCTGGCGAACGCGCCCGACCGCGCGGACAACGCGATGGGCTCGTTCTTCGCCGTGCCGAAGGTGGTGGAATGAACGCGCCGACCGGGCTCACGCTGGCCGAAGCGCGCGCGGCGCTGGCGGCGAAGCGGATCAGCGCGAGGGAACTCGCCGAGGCGCATCTCGCCGCGATCGAGAAACTCAACAACCTGAACGCCTTCATCACCGTCACGCCCGAGCGCGCGCTCGCCGATGCAACCGCCGCCGATGCGCGGATCGCGCGCGGCGAGGCCCGTCCGCTCGAGGGCATCCCGCTCGCGATCAAGGACCTGTTCTGCACGACCGGCATCCGCTCCACCGCGGCGAGCCGCATCCTCGGCACCTTCATCCCGCCCTACGAGAGCACGGTCAGCGCCAGGCTCTGGGCGGCCGGTGCGGTGTGCCTTGGCAAGACCAACCTCGACGAGTTCGCGATGGGCTCGTCGAACACGACGTCCGCCTTCGGCAACGTGGTGAACCCGTGGCGGCGGCGTGGCGACAACCGTGATCTCGTGCCCGGCGGCTCCTCGGGCGGGTCGGCGGCGGCGGTGGCGGCGCGGCTCTGCCTCGGCGCAACCGCGACCGACACCGGCGGCTCGATCCGCCAGCCTGCTGCCTTCACCGGCACGGTCGGGATCAAACCGACCTACGGGCGCTGCTCGCGCTGGGGCATCGTCGCGTTCGCGTCGTCGCTGGATCAGGCGGGCCCGATCGCGCGCACGGTGCGCGACGCCGCGATCCTGCTGCGCGAGATGTCGGGCCACGATCCGAAGGACAGCACCTCCGCCGACGTGCCGGTGCCGGATTTCGAGGCGGCGGTCGGCCAGGGGGTGAAGGGACTGCGGATCGGCGTGCCGAAGGAGTACCGGCTCGACGGCATGGCGCCGGAGATCGAGGCGCTCTGGCAGCAGGGCATCGCCTGGCTGAAGGACGCGGGGGCGACGATCCACGACATCTCGCTGCCGCACACGCGCTATGCGCTGCCGACCTACTACATCGTCGCCCCGGCCGAGGCGTCGTCGAACCTCGCCCGCTACGACGGCGTGCGCTACGGGCTGCGCGTGGAGGAGGGCGGCGATCTCGACGACCTGTACGAGGCCACGCGCGGTGCCGGGTTCGGCGCCGAGGTGCGGCGGCGCATCCTGATCGGCACCTATGTGCTGTCGGCCGGGTACTACGACGCCTATTACCTGAAGGCGCAGAAGGTGCGCGCGCTGATCCAGCGCGACTTCGACGAGGCGTGGCGCAGCGTCGATGCGATCCTGACGCCGGCGACACCCTCCTCGGCCTTCGCGATCGGCGAGAAGCAGGACGATCCGGTGACGATGTACCTGAACGACGTGTTCACCGTGCCGGCGAACCTCGCGGGCCTGCCGGGGATCAGCGTGCCTTCGGGGCTTGATGCGTCGGGCCTGCCGCTGGGGCTTCAGGTGCTCGGCCGGGCGTTCGACGAGGAGACGGTATTCCGTGTGGCCGCCGCGATCGAGGCGGCGGCCGGGTTCGACGCGCTGCCGCAGCTGAGGGCCGCATGACCTACACGCTCGAAGGCCGCACCGGCCCCTGGGAGATCGTCTGCGGGCTGGAGGTCCATGCCCAGGTGGTCTCGAAGGCGAAGCTCTTCTCGGGCGCCGCGACCGCCTTCGGCGCCGCCCCCAACACGCAGGTGAGCTTCGTCGATGCCGCCTTCCCGGGCATGCTGCCGGTGATCAACCGCGAATGCGTCGCCCAGGCGATCCGCACGGGCCTGGGGCTGAATGCCGAGATCAACCTCTGGTCGCGCTTCGACCGCAAGAACTACTTCTACGCCGACCTGCCGGCCGGCTATCAGATCTCGCAGTACCAGCACCCGATCGTCGGCAAGGGCGAGATCGTGATCGACCTCGCCGACGGCAGCACGCGCACCATCGGCATCACGCGGCTGCATCTGGAGCAGGACGCGGGCAAGTCGCTGCACGACCAGCACCCGACGAAGTCCTTCATCGACCTGAACCGCGCCGGGGTGGCGCTGATGGAGATCGTCTCCGAACCCGACATCCGCTCGCCCGAGGAGGCGGGGGCCTACATCGCCAAGCTGCGCCAGATCCTGCGCTATCTCGGCACCTGCGACGGCAACATGGAGGAGGGCTCCCTCCGCGCCGACGTGAACGTCTCGGTGCGCCGCCCGGGCGAGATGTACCGCACGCGCTGCGAGGTGAAGAACGTCAACTCGATCCGCTTCGTCATGCAGGCGATCGAGGCCGAGGCGCGGCGGCAGATCGAGGTGTGGGAGTCGGGTGGCGAGGTGCAGCAGGAGACGCGGCTGTTCGACCCGAACCGCGGCCTCACGCGCCCGATGCGCTCGAAGGAGCACGCGCACGACTACCGCTACTTCCCCGACCCGGACCTGCTGCCGCTGGAGCTCGACCCGGCCTGGGTGGCGGAACTGAAGGCGGGTCTGCCCGAGCTGCCGGACGCCAAGGCGGCGCGGTTCCAGCGCGATTACGGCCTCTCGGCCTATGATGCGCGCGTGCTGGTGGCCGAGCAGGCGACGGCCGACTACTACGAGTCCGTCGCCAAGGGGCGCGATCCCAAGCAGGCGGCCAACTGGGTGATGGGGGATCTGTTCGCGGCGCTGAACCGCACCGGCCGCGGCATCGCCGACTCGCCCGTGCCGGCCGCGTCGCTCGGCAGGCTGCTCGACCTGATCGCCGACGACACGATCTCCGGCCGCATCGCCAAGCAGGTGTTCGAGGAGATGGTGGACACCGGCGCCGATCCGGCCGCGATCGTCGAGGCGAAGGGGCTGCGCCAGGTGAAGGACACCGGCGCGATCGACGAAGCGGTCGCCCGGGTGCTTGCCGCCAACGCCGACAAGGTCGCGGAGTACAGGTCGGGCAAGGACAAGCTGTTCGGCTTCTTCGTCGGCCAGGTGATGAAGGCGATGGCGGGGAAGGGGAACCCGGCGCTGGTCAACGAGGCGCTGAAGCGCGCGCTGTCCTGACCCTCCCGCCGCGCCCTTGCGCGATGCCTCGGCGCTGCCTTTCTTGAGGAGGGCCGGCGCGGCCGCGCAGGGCCGTCCCAGGAGCGAGAGGACGATGCTGTCGAGACTCGGATTCGCCTTCGGCGGAAGGCGGCGCTTCGATTCGTTGTCGGAAAAGGAGATCCTCGCCCTCGCCATCGGCGCGGAGGAGGAGGATGGACGCATCTACGCCACCTACGCCGCCAGGCTGCGCGCCAACTACCCCGCCAGCGCCGCGGTGTTCGACGCCATGGCGGAGGAGGAGAACACCCATCGCCGCCGCCTGATCGAGCTCTACCAGAAGCGGTTCGGCGACCTGATCGTGCCGATCCGGCGCGAGCACGTCGCCGATTTCTACGCCCGCCGCCCGGTCTGGCTGGTCGAGAGCCTCGGTCTCGATCGCATCCGCGAGGAAGCGGCCTCGATGGAGCGCGAGGCGCATGAATTCTACGTCGCCGCCGCCGCCCGCACCCAGGATGCCGAGACGCGCAGGCTGCTCGGCGACCTTGCGGCCGTCGAGGCTGGCCACGAGGCCAAGGCCGACCACCTCGTCGAGACGCATCTCGGCGGCGAGGCACGCGCGCGCGAGGACTTCGCCCAGCGGCGCCAGTTCGTGTTGACCTGGGTACAGCCGGGTCTCGCCGGACTGATGGACGGCTCGGTCTCGACGCTCGCGCCGATCTTCGCCACCGCCTTCGCCACCCAGGACACCTGGACCACCTTCCTGATCGGGCTCTCGGCCTCGGTCGGCGCCGGCATCTCGATGGGCTTCACCGAGGCCGCGCACGACGACGGCAAGCTCTCGGGGCGCGGCGCGCCGTGGAAGCGCGGCCTCGCCTCGGGCGTCATGACGACGATCGGCGGGCTGGGCCACGCCCTGCCGTATCTCATCCCGGACTTCTGGACCGCGACCGCGCTCGCGCTCGCGATCGTGTTCGTCGAGCTCTGGGCGATCGCCTGGATCCAGAACCGCTACATGGAGACGCCCTGGCTGCGCGCGACCTTCCAGGTGGTGCTCGGCGGCTCGCTGGTGCTGGCCGCCGGCGTCCTGATCGGCGGATCCTGACCGCCAGCCCGGCACGCGCGGCGTGAGGGGTGGCGCATGCCCTCCCAGGTGCTCACGATCGTGTGAGAAGGGGGGAACCGCTGCCACCTTTCTGCCATTAACGGCTCGTGACTCCGCGAACACCTCCTCGGCCGGGCGAAGTCCTGCGCCGCGGCGCCCTGTTTCTCGACTTCGATGGCACCCTGGTCGAGATCGCGCCGACGCCCGACGCGGTGCGGGTCGATCCGGCGCTGTCCGGAATGCTCCGCACGCTGCACGATCGTCTCGGCGGCGCGCTCGCGATCGTGTCGGGCCGGCCGCTCGCCACCCTCGATGCCTTCCTCGCGCCGGCCCGCCTGCCGGCGGCGTGCGAACACGGCGTGGTCCTGCGCGTGGCGGCGGACGGGCCGGCCGAGGAGGCCGATGTGCCCTCGGTTCCCGAGGCATGGCGTGCGGCGGCGGCGGCACTGGCCGCGTCCGTTCCGGGCGCGCTTTACGAGGCCAAGCCGCACGGCTTCTCGCTGCACGCGCGCCAGGCGCCGGCGGCGATGCCGCGCTTCGAGGCGGCGCTGCGCGAACTGATCGCCGAAGACGGGCGTTTCCTGCTGCTGCCGGCGCACATGGCCTGGGAGGTGAAGCCGCGCGCGGCGGACAAGGGCACGGCGGTCGCGGCGCTGATGGCGCGCGCGCCGTTCCAGGACCGCATGCCGGTGTTCATCGGCGACGACGTCACCGACGAGGCCGCGATCGCGGCGGCCGAGGCGCTCGGCGGCATCGGGCTGCGCGTCGACGACTCCTTCGGCGACCCCGCCGGCGTGCGCGCCTGGCTCGCGCAACTGCTCGACGAGGCGGACGATGCCGCAGCCGCTTGATCTCGCGGTCGCGGGCAACGGCACGGTCGCCGCGCTGATCGACCCGAATGCCCGTGTCTCGTGGCTCTGCTGGCCGCGGCTCGACGGCGATCCGGTGTTCTGCGCGCTGCTGGACGGGCAGAACCCCGAATACGGGTTCGCCGAGATCGAGCTCTTGCGCCGGACGGCAAGCGTGCAGCGCTACCGGCGCAACACCGCCGTGGTCGAGACGGAACTCGCCGATGCGGACGGCAACCGTCTGCTGGTGACGGACACGGTGCCGCGCTTCCTGCGCTTCGGGCGGATGTTCCGCCCGCCCATGCTGGTCCGCCGCGTGCTGCCGCTCAGCGGCCGGCCGCGCATCCGCGTGCGCATCCGTCCGCGCTTCGGCTGGGGCACGGAGGCGCCGGGCATCCGCACCGGCTCGAACCACATCTCGTATCGCGGGCCGGCGGAGGACATGCGCGTCACCACCGACGCGCCGGTGGGATTCATCGCGCACGAGACGGCCTTCGCGCTCGAGCGCCCGCTTGCGCTCATGATCGGTCCCGACGAGAGCATCACCGAGGCGCCCGGCACGCTCGCGCGCGAGTTCGAGGAGCAGACCACCCATTACTGGCACGAATGGGTACGCTTCCTCAACGTTCCGTTCGAGTGGCAGGACGCGGTGATCCGCGCCGCGATCGCGCTGAAGCTGTGCGCGCATGACGACACCGGCGCGATCGTCGCCGCGCTGACCACCTCGATCCCCGAGGCGCCCGGCACGGCGCGCAACTGGGACTACCGGTTCTGCTGGCTGCGCGACGCCTTCTTCACCGTGCAGGCGCTCAACCGGCTCGGGGCGACGCGCTCGATGGAGAAGTTCATCTCCTACCTGACCGGGGCGGTGCTCGGCGAAGCGGGCGTGCCGCTGCGTCCGGTCTATCCGATCGTGCCCGACGGGCCGATGCTGGAGGAGGAGGCGGGGGCGCTCGCCGGCTTCCTGGGCCACAAGCCGGTGCGGATCGGCAATGCCGCGGTCGATCAGCAGCAGAACGATGCCTGGGGCAGCGTGATCCTGGCCGCGGTGCAGATGTTCTTCGACGAGCGCCTGCCCAGGCCGGGCGACGCGGCGCTGTTCCATCAGCTCGAACCGCTCGCCACCGCCGCGGCCGACGCGGCGCTGACGCCCGATGCGGGGATCTGGGAGTATCGCGGCCGCAGCCGGGTGCACAGCTTCTCGGCGGCGATGTGCTGGGCGGCGGTGGACCGGATGGCGCGCGTCGCCGCACGGCTGGGCCGCGACGCGCAGGCCGGGCGGCTTGCTGCGCGCGCCGGCCCGATCCGCGAGGAGATCCTGCGCCGGGCCTGGAGCGAGCGCGAGCGCGCCTTCGTCGAGAGCCTGGACGGCGAGGGGCTGGATGCGGCCCTGCTGCTGATGCCGGAGATCGGCATCATCGCGCCAACCGACCGGCGTTTCGTCGCCACTGTCGAGGCGATCCGGACGCATCTTGCGCGCGACGGGCTGCTGCTGCGCTACAACGCGCCGGACGATTTCGGCGTGCCCGACACCGCCTTCCTGGTGTGCAGCTTCTGGCTGGTGGACGCGCTGCATGCGATCGGGCGGATCGACGAGGCGCGGTCGCTGTTCGAGCGCATTCTCGCCTTGCGCAATCATGTCGGGCTGTTCTCGGAGGATGTCGACCCGCGCACGGGCCAGCTCTGGGGCAACTATCCGCAGACCTATTCGCAGGTGGGGCTGATCCTGTCGGCCATGCGCCTGTCGCGGACGTGGGAGGAAGGGTTTTGGCGCGCCTGGTGATCGTTTCCAATCGCGTGCCGGTGCCGCGGCCGCGTGAACGCCCGCAGGCCGGCGGACTGGCCGTGGCGCTGAAGGAGGCGCTGGCGACCCGCGAGGCGCTCTGGTTCGGCTGGTCCGGCCAGACCGGGCCCGAGACCGGCAGCGCGCCCGGGATCGTCACGGTGGGGCAGACGACCTACGCCACGATCGACCTCTCGGCCGAGGACTACCGCCTCTACTACACCGGGTTCTCGAACGGCATGCTGTGGCCGCTGCTGCACTACCGCATGGGGCTGGCCGAGTTCCGCCGCGACGAGTGGGACGCCTATCGCCGGGTGAACCTGGCCTTCGCGCGTGCGCTGATGCCGCTGCTGCGGCCTGACGACGTGATCTGGATCCACGATTTCCACCATTTCCCGCTCGCTGCCGCCCTTCGGGCTGCCGGCGCGAAGCAGCGGATCGGCTTCTTCCTGCACGTGCCCTTCCCGCCGCTCGCGCTGTTCCAGGCCCTGCCGCAGGGCAACATCCTGCTGCGCGAGCTCGCCTCCTGCGACCTGATCGGCACGCAGACCCCGGCCGATGCCTCGAACCTTCGCGACGCCCTGCGCGGCGCCGGGTTCGATGTGCCGGTGCGTCCGTTCCCGATCAGCATCGAGGCCGAGGAGTTCGCGCGCGAGGCCGAGAAGGCCGTGCGCGGCCAGGAGGCGCGTCGGCTCGCCGACAGCCTGAACGGACGCGCCTTGATCCTGGGCGTCGACCGGCTCGACTACTCGAAGGGCCTGCCGCAGCGGCTGCGCGGCTTCGCCGCCCTGCTGCGCCGCTTCCCCGAACACCGCCGCCGGGTGACGCTGCTTCAGGTCGCCCCCGTGAGCCGCGGCGACGTGGTGCAGTACCGCGCGCTCCGCCGCGAGCTCGACGAGCTCGCCGGCCGGATCAACGGCGAGCACGGCGACATCGACTGGGTGCCGGTGCGCTGGATGACGCGCGCGGTGCCGCGCGCGACGCTGGCAGGCTTCCATCGGATCGCGCGGGTCGGCCTGGTCACGCCGATGCGTGACGGCATGAACCTGGTGGCGAAGGAGTTCGTCGCGGCGCAGGATCCGGCCGACCCGGGCGTGCTGGTGCTGTCCTGCTTCGCCGGTGCGGCCGACGAGCTGAAGGGCGCGATCCTGGTCAATCCGCACGATCCGGACGAGATCGCCGAGGGGCTGAACGCGGCGCTGGTGATGCCCGCATCCGAGCGCCGGGCGCGCTGGAGCGGCGACATCGCGGTGTTGCGGCGGAACTCGGCGGCGGCGTGGGCGGAGGGCTTCCTCGCCGCGCTGACTGGGGCCGGCCAGGACGGAGCGCCTGCGCGCGCATGCTGACCCCGCCTCGACAGCCCGGAGACGGTTGCCCAGGGGCCCGCCACCCCGCGCACGGAGAGCATCTCGGCCATGATCGACCTCTACACGTTCGACACCCCCAACGGCCGCAAGATCGGCGTGGCGCTCGAGGAGATGGGCCTGCCCTATCGCGTGCACATCATCGACATCACCAAGGGCGAACAGCACGCGCCGGCCTTCCTGAAGATCAGCCCGAACAACCGCATTCCGGCGATCGTCGATCCCGACGGGCCCGGGGGCAAGCCGGTCAGCGTGTTCGAGAGTGGCGCGATCCTGCTCTATCTCGCCGAGAAGACGGGCCGGTTCATGCCGCGCGACCTCGCCGGCCGCATCCCGGTCTGGGAGTGGCTGATGTGGCAGATGGGGGGATTCGGCCCGATGCCGGGCCAAGTGCACGCCTATCTGCAGGTGCAGGACGAGGCGGCCCGGCGCCATCCGCTGGAGCGCTACCAGAAGGAGACGCATCGGCTCTACGGCGTGCTGGACCGTCGGCTGGCGGGTCGGGATTTCGTGGCGACCGAGGGCGAGCCCTCGATCGCCGATTTCGCGATCCTGGGTTGGGCTTGGCGGCACGAGAGGCATCGGGTCGATCTCGTCGACTATCCCAACGTGAAGGCCTGGTACGAACGGATGATGGCACGCCCGGGCGTGCAGCGCGGCTTCGCGGTGCCGATGCGCCGGGCGGAGGCGGCCTGAGGGTTTTGTTGACGGGTGGCAGGGGGGTCTCTAGAAGCCGGGGTCGCATACGCCGTGAGCGTGCCACTCACGGCGGAGGGGTGGCCGAGTGGCTGAAGGCGGCGGTTTGCTAAACCGTTATACGGGGATAACTCGTATCGTGGGTTCGAATCCCATCCCCTCCGCCA
>CALKJX010000059.1 GCA_937995555.1 uncultured Elioraea sp. | reverse complement strand
GCCTGTTCGAAGGCGCTCTCCAGGGTCGGACCCTGACCGGTGACACCGAGGTCGGCGTCGTGGGGAAACAACGCGAACGCAGCGCCGGCTGACGCGCGCATTGCGTTGGCCCGCGTCTTGGCGCTCCCAGGCGTCCGATCGCCCGTATCCATGCGCTTGGCACCTGCCTGTGCTGGTCGGCAGTCTGCATGGCGGCCAGCGTCGCACCTTGATCTTGATCATTGAGCGTTCGGCGCCGCCGGGGCACGAGTTCAATCGGCGCATCTGGCGCCGATCGGGCCCGACGGCAGAGACACGGTCGCCATGCCGCACACCGTCGCAGACTGGACCATGCCGCTCGGCGAGGATGAGGGCGTGCTCCGGGGCACGCTGCGACGGCCGTCGGTGCCGCTTGGCCTGGTGGTGTTCGTGCACGGCAGCGGATCGAGCCGGCTCAGCCCGCGCAACCGTTGCGTCGCCGATGCGCTCGGCGGCGCCGGCTTTGCAACCCTCCTGTTCGACCTGCTGACCGGGGAAGAAACCGAGGATCGGCGCAACGTCTTCGCTATCCCGCTGCTCGCCGGCCGGACAGAAGCCGCCTGCACGACGCTGCAACGCGATCCGCGCACGGCGGGGCTGCCGCTCGGGCTGTTCGGTGCCAGCACCGGGGCGGCGGCAGCGCTCGTCGCCGCGACGGCGCTCGGCGACGCGGTCCGGGCCGTCGTCAGCCGTGGCGGCCGTCCCGACCTCGCCGGTGATGCCCTCGCCTTCGTGCGCGCGCCGACATTGCTGCTCGTCGGGGGCGAGGATCGCGACGTGCTCGCGCTCAACCGGGCGGCGGCGGCGGCGATGCGCGGCACGGTCGAGCTGATTGTCGTCCCGGGCGCCTCGCATCTGTTCGAGGAGCCGGGTGCGCTGGAGGCGGTGGCACGACATGCCGCGGCCTGGTTCCGACGCTGGCTGGCTACTCCGGAGGCGGCATCATGATCGCCCCTCGTCTGCCCGTGCTGTTCGCGAGCCGCGCCGAGGCCGGGCGGCTTCTGGCCGAACGCCTGGCGGAGCTGGCGCCCGTGCGCCCGGTGGTGCTGGCGCTGCCGCGCGGCGGCGTCGCCGTGGCGTCCGAGATCGCGCGCCGTCTTGGCGCCCCGCTCGACCTGTTGCTGGTGCGCAAGATCGGCGCGCCGATGCAGCCCGAACTCGCGATCGGCGCAGTCTGCAACGGCGAGGCGCCGATCCTGGTGATCAACGAGGACATCCTCGCGCTGGTCGGTGCGACCGAGCAGGATCTCGCCGAAGGCCGGCGGCGCGGTCTCGCGGAGATCGCGCGCCGGCGGGCGCTCTACTGCGGCGACCGACCGCCGGTGGATGTCGCCGGGTGCACGGCGATCGTCGTTGATGACGGAGTCGCAACGGGCGCGACGATGCGGGCGGGCCTGATGGCGCTGCGCCGGCGGAGGCCGAAGGAGATCGTGCTGGCCGTGCCCGTGGCTCCGCCCGAGGCGATCGCGCTCCTGCGGCCGGAGGCGGACCGCATCGTCTGCCTTCGCGAATCGCACCTGCCCTTCGGGATCGGCGGCCATTACGAGGACTTCCACCAGCTCGAGGATGACGAGGTGATTGCGCTGCTGCGCGCCGCTGACGCTCCGCGCACCGGCGGAGCCGCATGAGCGGGCCTTCTGCCGGTCGGGCGGACATCATCCTGCTGGGCGACGTGATGCTCGGCCGCGGCGTCGATGCCGAGTGGCGCGCCGGCAAGCCGGCGGAGGCGTTCTGGGGCTCCGTGCTGCCGGTGCTCCGCGATGGCGATGGCGTGTTCGCCAACCTGGAATGCGCGATCACGACGCATGCCGCGCGGTGGTCGCGCACGCCCAAGGTATTCCACTTCCGCGCCTCGCCGGGGACAACGGCGATCCTGCGCGCGGCGAAGATCCGCTGGGTCAGCCTCGCCAACAACCACAGCCTGGATTTCGAACCGGAAGGACTGCTCGATACGATCGAGCATCTCGATGAGGCCGGCATCGCGCATGCGGGGGCCGGACGCGACCGGGCGGCGGCGATGGCGCCGTCGCTGGTCACGGTCGGCGGCCTGCGTATCGGCCTGATCGCGCTCACCGACAACGAGGCGCCCTTCGCCGCGACCGGCGCGCGGCCCGGCACGTGGTACACCCCGATCGCGACCACCGATGCCGTGCTGGCGCCGATCGCCGAACGCATCGCGTCGCTGCGGCAGTCCGGCGCGATGCTGGTGATCGTCTCGCTGCACTGGGGGCCGAACATGGTGGTGGAGCCGCCGCCGCATCACCGTGCCTTCGCACACGCCCTGATCGGGCTCGGCGCGGATGTCGTGCACGGGCATTCGGCGCATCTGGTGCAAGGCGTCGAGCTCTGGCGCGGCCGTCCGGTCCTGTACGACACCGGCGACGTGCTGGACGACTACGCGGTCGATCCGGTGCTGCGCAACGACCACGGCATGCTGTTCCGCCTCGGTGTCGATGCGGACGGGCCGGTGATGCTGACCATGCTGCCGCTCCGCCTCTCCTTCGCCGCGGTCGATCTTGCCGAGGGCGAGACCGCGCGGACGATCTGCGCGCGCATGCAGCGGCTGAGCGCGGCGCTCGGCACCGTGCTGCATCCCTGCCCGGATGGCCTCAGCCTGGCGCTGCGATGAGCCGCCAGCCGTCAGGCGGAGGTCGTGTGCCGCGCCCGCAGCGCAGCCAGCGTGGTGGCGAGGCCCGGGCTGATCGCAACCGGATAGGCGGGCTCGGCGGGGTCGAGCCCGCGCAGGCGCGGCGGCAGGCGGGCGATACCCTCGGCGGCGACGCGGCGCGCCTCCGCCAGCGTCGCGCGCGGCGCCACGCGCGCCCCGTCGCGCACGACCGGGCGCAGCAGGGGCGTGCCGTCCAGCCGTTCCCCGGCGCGCGCGATCACGTCGCCCTCGGCCCGGAACACCTGCTTGCGCCCGGGCAGGATGCGCTTGCCGGGTGCCAGCTTGGTGCGCGGCTCGCCGGCATAGGCGGCGAGCTTGTAGGCGAGGTCGAGCGCGGGCGCATCGGCCGAGACGCTCATCTCGGTGCCGACGCCGAAGGCGTCGATCGGCGCGCCCGCGGC
>CALKJX010000058.1 GCA_937995555.1 uncultured Elioraea sp. | reverse complement strand
GGCGGGCAGCGCCGAGCGGTCGCGCGGCACGATCGCGCCGTCCTGGCCGCGCCAGAACTCGCCCTCGGCGACCAGCCCTTCGAGCTCCCTGGCAAGCCTGAGCGCCTGCGCGAGCGCTGCGCGCTGCTTCGCGCTCGGCGTCTCGATCCCCCAGAGCGCGGCCGCGCGCGCGATCACCGCGTCGGTGTGGATCGGCCCCTCGGCGCGGACGATCGCGGCGACGATGCCGCCGAGGCGGGCGAACGGCATCGCATCGGGAGGCGTGTCGGTCGGCACCGCGACCGCAGCGGGCGTGTAGGGCGTGGAGAGCCCGTGCGCGGCGGGCACGGCTGCCGCGCCTGACGGTTCCTCGACCGCGACACCGGCGAGCGCGGCCAGGCGCCGCGCCTCCGCCTCGGGCCGCACCAGCCAGTCGGCCGCCCAGGAGCGCGTGAGCCGCCAGCCCATCATCGCGAGCGCGCCTTCCTGCAGGCGGTCGCGGTCGCGCGCCGAGCGGGCGGAGGCGTAGAAATCGCCGTCGGTGAGGATGCCGAGCCGGTAGCCGTCGGCGTCCTTGACGGCGACATCGACGAACAGCCCGGCGAGGCCGACACGGCGCGCGACGGTGACGCCGGCACCCTCCAGGGCCGTCGCGATCGCATCGGAGAGCGCCGCGTCGTCCTGGCCCGCCTGCGCGGCCGCGACGGTGCCGCCGGCGGCGAAGGCGAGGAAGTCCTTCAGCACCGCCACGCCGCGGCCCGAGGCGCGCGCGAGGTCGATGTCGTCCGCGGTGAGCCCCGAGAACACCACGCAGCGCTTCTTCGCGCGCGTGATCAGCACGTTCAGCCGCCGCTCGCCGCCATCGGCCGAGAGCGGGCCGAAGCGCATCGCGAGCCTGCCGTCCGGCCCCTTCGCATAGCCGACCGAGATGAACATCACATCGCGCTCGTCGCCCTGCACGTTCTCGAGGTTCTTGACGAAGAACGGCTCGTGCGGATGGGCGGCGAAGAACGGCTCGGTGTCGGGGTTGTCGCGCCGCAGCGCCTCGACCGCATCCAGGATCGCGTCGCGCTGGCGGATCGAGAAGGCGGCCACGCCGAGCGTGTCCTTCGGGTGTTCTCGCGCGTGCGCGAGCACGGCTTCGGCGACCGCCTGCGCCTCGACCGCATTGGTGCCGCTGCCGCCGGTGTCGAAGGCGCCGTCCACGCGGACGAGCGAGAGCCCGAGGTCGCTGCCGCGCGGGCGCGGGCTCGGGATCACCAGCAGCCGGTTCTCGTAGAACGACCGGTTGGAGACCGCGATCAGGCTCTCGTGCCGGCTGCGGTAGTGCCAGCGCAGCATCTGGTTCGGGAAGCCGCGCGCGGTGCAGAGCGAGAGGATGCTCTCGACATCGCGCGCGGCGATGGTCTCGTCGTCGGGCACATCCTCGTCCTCGTCGCCGCCGGTGAGCCGCGCGAAGAAGCGCGTGGGCGGCATCTGCCGGTCATCGCCGACGACGACGATCTGGCGCGAGCGCGCGACGGCGCCGAGCGCATCGACCGGCTCGATCTGGCTCGCCTCGTCGATCACCAGCATGTCGAAGCCGATCGCGGCGGGATCGAGGAAGGCGGCGACCGAGAGCGGGCTCATCATGAACACCGGCTTGATCGCCTGCACCGCGGGGCCGGCGCGCGCGAGCAGCGTGCGGATCGGCAGATGACGCGAGCGCTTGGCGATCTCGCCGCGCAGCACGGCCATCTCGCGCAGCATGTCGGGGCCCTCGGCGATGCGCAGCCGCGCGGCGTGCGCGGCGGCGGCCTCCGCGCGCGCAAGCGCGAGACGGGCCTGGTCGGCGGCGCGGAACTCCTCGACCAGGCGCGAGAAGGACGGGCCGTCGAAGGCGGCGAGCGTCGGGTTCGTCCGCATCGCCGCCGCCATCAGGGACTCGGCGAGCGCGAAGCGGAACGTGGCGGCGGCCTCCTCGGGCGCGATCCGGCCGTCGGCGAGACGATCCGCGACCGCGCCGATCCCTGCCTCCCCGGCCTGCGTCACGAGCCGTGCCCAGGCGAGCCAGTCGGCGAGCGCGGCCGGCGCGGCGGCCCATTGCGCGAGGCGGTCGGCAAGCGCGGCGAGGGAAGGCTCCTCGGTCCCGAACGCCGCCCCGCGGTCGAGCGCGAGTTCGGCGAAGAGCGGCTCAGCGGTCGCGCGGCAGCGCGCGAGCGCCGCTTCCAGGGTGGCCGCCCGGGCCGGATCGGGCGCGATTGTCGCGGCGTCGGGCGCGGCGCGCAGCAGGCGCTGGCCTTCGAGCACGGCATCGAGGGCCGCCACCGGATCGGCCGGCGGCGAGGCGAACAGGGCGGCGAGCAGATCACGCGCGGCGCGGTGGGCGCCGCTGAAGCTGCGCAGGAAGCCGCCGCCTTTGGCGAGTTCATCGCGGGCCGCCTCGATCCCCGCCGCGTTCCAGGCGGTGTCGCGCACGGCCGGCAGCCGCGCGCGGATCGCCGCGAACGTTTCGGCCGCGCGCAGCGCCGCAAGGCGGCGGACCGCGCCCGCGACCGACGCCTCCGCCCCGGCCGCCGCGCGCAGTGCCGCGATCGCCTCCAGCGCCGGCGGGATGCGCGCGGGGATGCGGTCGAGCTCGGTCGGCAGCAGCGTGGTCGCGCGCACGCCGCGCCAGGGATGGCGCGCGGGCAGGCCGATGCGCTGCACGGTGGCGGCCAGGTCGCGCGTCAGGCGCTGCGCGTCTCGGATCTGTGCCGCGGTCCAGGCCGCGGCGTCCAGCCGCAGCTCGGGCGGCCGCACGCCGGCCTGCTTCAGCCGCGCGACCTCGCCGATCGCGCGGAACGCGGTCCAGCCGGTCGCGCCGATCGGCGCATGCATGGCGCTCGCGTGGCGGTTCAACCGGCCGCGCAACGCGCCGAGCGGGCGGATCACCGCCTCGCGGTCGGGCGGGGCGGGGCGGGGCGCCTTCAGCGTCGCGTCGAGCTCGGCGAGCAGCGCGCGCCGGTTCGCCCCGTCGCTGTGCAGCGCGAGGCAGGCGGCGCCGAGGCCGACGCCGGCGAGCCGCCGCTGCACCACTTCCAGCGCGGCGAGCTTCTCGGCGACGAACAGCACCGTCTTGCCGTCCAGCACCGCCTGGGCGATCAGGTTGGTGATCACCTGGCTCTTGCCGGTGCCGGGCGGACCCTGGATCACCACCGAGGCGCCGCGCCGCACCGCCTCGGCGGCGAGCGTCTGGCTGCCGTCGGAGTCGAGCACGAAATCCAGTTTCTCTACCGGAATGAGCGCGTCGATGTCGGTGTCGTCGGGGAACGCATTGAAGCGCGGCGGCGGCTCGGCGCCGAGCAGGGCGCGTACCAGCGGATGGGCTGCAATCTCGGGCCGTTCCAGGTCGCGATACATCAGGTACTTGGCGAAGGAGAACAATCCGAGCGCGATCCCGTCGGCCTCGACGCGGAACCCGGCCGGCGCGACGGCCTCGGCCACGGCGCCCAACCACGCCGCCGCCGTGGCCCAGGCATCGGCCGCGCGCTCGTCGAGCGCGGGCGGGTCGGGCAGCCGGATGCGGAACTGGTCCGCCAGCATTGCCGCGAGGGTCAGGTTGCCGGCGATCTCGCCCCCGTCCCAGCGCAGCCGGAAGGCGTCGCGCGCGGTCGCGCGGGCGAGCGTGCAGGGCACCAGCAGCAGCGGCGCGCGACGCTCGGTCTGCGGCGTGCGCGGATCACTCCAGACGAGCTGCCCGAGCGCGAGATAGAGGATGTTCAGCCCCTGCTCCTCGCGGAAGCCGCGCGCGTCGCGCTCGATGCGCGTCAGCACGCGCGCGAGCGCGGCCGCGGTGAGCGGGGCCGACAGGATCAGGTCGTCCGGGTCGGGCAGGCTCGCGGCCCCCGGCGCGGCGGCCGCGCGGCGCCGGCGCGGTCCTGGCTCGCTCTCGGCCTCGGCCTCCATCGGTGCGAAGCCCATGGCCTTGGACTCGGACACGAGGCGCGCGAACACCGAGGCCGACCGCTCGCCCGCGATCGGCAGCACGCCGGTGCTGCGCGTCGGCAGCGACAGCAGCCGGTTGCGCGTCGAGAGGTCGAGCAACTCGCGCTGTGCCCGCGCCAGCGCCGCACCCACCGGATCGGTCATCCGCGACTCCCCTGGACCGGTCCCACCATAGCCGACGCGGCCACCCTTCCGCCTGCTTGACGCTGGCAGGCGCGGGCGCGTTCAATCGCGCCCGTCACGGCCTGCAGGCAAAGGCCGGAATCCGAAAACGCTGAGGAGACGTTTCGCATGCTCACCCGCCGCACCCTTGGTCGCGTCGTGGCCGCCGCCGGCGCCGCCGCGCTCGCCACCCCCGCGATCGCGCAGGCGCAATGGCCCGCGCGGCCGATCCAGTTCATTGTGCCCTGGGGCGCGGGCGGCGGCACCGACTACCACAGCCGCACGATCGCGACGCTGCTGGAGCGCGAGCTGCGCACCCCCGTGACGGTGGTGAACCGCACCGGCGGGTCCGGTGTGGTCGGCCATTCCGCGATCGCCGAGGCCGCACCCGACGGCTACACGATCGGCGCGGTGACGGTCGAGATCGGCATGATGCACTGGCAGGGGCTGACGCGCCTGACCTGGCGCGACTACACGCCGATCGCGATGATGAACCTCGTTCCCGCGGGCGTGCAGGTCGCGGCCGACAGCCCGTGGAAGACGCTCAAGGACATGATCGACGACATCCGGGCGAATCCGGGCAAGTACAAGTCGTCGGGCACAGGGCAGGGCGGCATCTGGCATCTCGCGATCGCGGGGCTGTTGCAGTCGGTCGGGCTCGCGCCCGACGCGGCCCCCTGGATTCCCTCGGACGGCGCGGCCTCGGGGCTGCGCGAGCTGGTCGCGGGCGGCGTGCACATCGTCCCCTGCGGCATCCCGGAGGCGGCGACCCTGCTACGCGCCGGGCGTGTGCGCTCGCTCGCGGCGATGATGCCCGAGCGTGTGCCCGCCTTCCCCGACATCCCGACGGTGAAGGAGGCGATCGGCTCCGACTGGACGCTCGCCTCCTATCTCTCGGTGATGGGGCCGAAGGGGATTCCCGGGGCGATCGCGAAGCGGCTCGAGGAGGCGTCGATGAAGGCGATGGGGACGGCCGAGTGGAAGCAGGCGATGGATGCGCGCGGCTTCGGACTGAGCCCGATGCCGGCCGCCCGGCTCGCCGCCTTCGTCGAGAAGTCGGACAACGACCTCGGCGGCGTGATGAAAGCGCTCGGGCTGGCACGGTCCTGACCGCTTGAAGCTGTCGGACGCCGCGCTGGGCGTCGTGCTGCTCGGCGCGGCGGCCGCGATCGCGTGGACCGCCCGGGACTTCCCGATGGTTCCCGGGCAGGCCTTCGGGCCGTCGCTGTTCCCGGGCGTGATCGCAGCCGGCTTCGCGCTCTGCGCGATCGGGCTGTTCCTGCGCCACGCCCGCGCCGGGCGCGGGGCGCGCTGGATCGAGCCGGGGCCGCTGTTGACCGATCCGCGCGCGCGGCTCGACGCGCTGCTCGTGCTGGGCGCGATCGTCGCCTACCTGGCGGTGGCGGAGCGCCTCGGCTTCATCCCCACCGCCGCGGCGATCCTGCTCGTGCTGACGCGCCGGTTCGGTGCGTCGTGGCAGCTCGCGATCGCGACCGCGGCGCTCGGCCCGCTGGCGATCCATCTGATGTTCGCCGAGTGGCTGCGCGTGCCGCTGCCGCTCGGCGTGCTGCTGCATCTCAGGTACGGCGCATGATCGAGGCGCTGCCGCAGGCCCTAGCACTGCTCGCGCAGCCGCAGACCGTGCTGGTCGGCATCGGCGCCGCCCTGTTCGGCCTGTTCGTCGGCTCGATGCCCGGCCTGTCCGCGACCATGGCGGTGGCGCTGCTGGTGCCGGTGAGCTTCTTCCTCGATCCCGTCACCGCGCTCACCGCCGTGGTGATGACCACCGCGATGGCGATCTTTGCCGGCGACATCCCGGGCGCGCTGATGCGCATTCCGGGCACGCCCGCCTCGGCCGCCTATGTGGACGATGCCTACAACCTGACGAAGCAGGGCAAGCCGGAGCTCGCCCTCGGGATCTGTCTCGTCACCTCGGCGATCGGCGGGCTGTTCGGCACGGCCGTGCTGATCCTGCTCGCGCCACGCCTCGCCGAGGTCGCGCTGCGCTTCTCGGGGATGGAGTATTTCTGGCTGGTCGCGCTGGGGCTCTCCTGCGCGGTGATGGTCGCGGGCCGCGATCCGCTGAAGGGCGCGGTGAGCCTGCTGACCGGGCTGTTCATCGCCACGATCGGGCAGGATGTGACCTCGGGCTATCCGCGCTTCACCATGGGCTTCGGCAATCTGCTCTCGGGGGTCGCGTTCATTCCGGCCATGGTGGGCATGTTCGCGATCGCCGAGATCCTGCGCAACCTGCCGACCATCCGCAACGCGGCCGAGGTGCAGGTGAAGCGCATCGGCAGCATCCTGCGCGGGACAGGTTCCGTGCTGCGGCGGTACCCCGTGAACATCGTGCGCGGCAACACCATCGGCACGGCGATCGGCATCCTGCCCGGCGCCGGCGCCGACATCGCCGCCTGGATCAGCTACGCCGTCGGCAAGCGGTTCTCGAAGGATCCCGACCGGTTCGGCAAGGGCTCGGAGGAGGGGCTGGTCGATGCGGGGGCGGCCAACAACGCCGCGATCGCCGGTGCCTGGGTGCCGGCGCTGGTGTTCGGCATCCCCGGCGATTCCGTGACCGCGATCGTGATCGGGCTCCTGCTGATGAAGGGATTGCAGCCCGGCCCCGACATCTTCCTGATGAACCCCGAGCAGATCGGCGCGCTGTTCCTCGCCTTCATCATCGCCA
This sequence comes from uncultured Elioraea sp., assembly GCA_937995555.1. Taxonomy (GTDB): domain Bacteria; phylum Pseudomonadota; class Alphaproteobacteria; order Acetobacterales; family Acetobacteraceae; genus Elioraea. Next base: position 5,093 of record CALKJX010000058.1, on the reverse strand, counting down.
ACCTGATCATGATCCCGATCGGCCTCGTCGCGATCCGGCTCTGCGCCAAGGTGCTGACCGTGCCGCGCCCGGTGCTGACGCCCCTGATCCTGATCTTCTGCATGGTCGGTTCGTTTGCGATCGATAACGATCCCTTCGCGCTGGTGATCATGATGGTGATGGGCATCCTCGCCTGGCTGATGGAGGAGAACGGCATCCCCGTGGCGCCCGCGATCCTCGGCATCGTGCTCGGCGATCAGCTCGAGAAGCACTTCATGACGACGATGATGAAGGGCGACGGCAGCCTCGCCTATTTCGTCTCGCGCCCGATCGCGGCAGTGCTGGCGGCGATCACGGCGGTCGTGTGGCTCGCGATCCTGGTCGGGCTGGTCCGGCGAGGGCGGCGGCAGGAGGTTCCGGCATGACGACACGCAGCGTGGCGGTGACGGGCGGCAATCGCGGCATCGGCGCGGCCACCGCGCGGCTGTTCGCCGCCGAGGGCTGGCGGGTGGCGATCCTCTACGGCTCGGACCGTACGGCCGCCGAGGCGACGCTCGGTTCGCTCGCGGGCGAGGGGCACCTGATGGTGCAGGCCGATGTCGCCGACAGCGCATCGGTCGCGGCCGCCGCAGCGACGGTCGGCGCGGCGTTCGACGGGCTCGATGCGCTGGTGAACAATGCCGGCTGGACTCGTCCGGTGCCGCATCACGATCTCGACGCGCTCGACGACGCGCTGATCGAGCGCGTGTTCCGTATCAACGCGATGGGGCCGCTCTATTGCGCGCGGTCGTTCGTGAAGCTGCTCCGCAAGCGCGAGCCTGCGGTGATCATCAACCTCTCCTCGGTTGCCGCGCGGCGCGGCCAGGGCAGCAGTGTCGCCTACTGCGCCGCCAAGGCGGCGGTCGATACGATGACGATCAGCCTTGGCCGCGCGCTCGCGCCCACGATCCGCGTGGTGGCGGTCGCCCCCGGGCCGGTCGATACCGACATGGCGCGGATGTGGACGCCGGAGCAACACGCGGCGATCGCCAAGGCCACCCCGCTCGGCTGGGCCAAGCCGGAGGAGATCGCGCTGACGATCTACGCCGCCGTGACGATGATGCCGAAGGTGACGGGGACGACCATCCTCGCCGACGGCGGCCGCGCGCTGGTGTAGCCGCCTACTCCGCGGCGAGCCGCAACATCTTCGCCCGGCGCGTCCCTTCCGCATCCACCGCCCGCAGCGCCGCCACCACGCGGCGCGGGTTGACCATGTGCGGCTCGTTCCAGATCGTCTCGCCCTCGGCGCAGGCGCGCTCGGCCACCCGCATCAGCGCCGCGTCGTCCACGCCGCCGAGTCCGATCGCGGCGAGCGTGGTCGGCAAGCCCACCGCCTCGCAGAAGCCGAACACCTCGTCGATCAGCGCCGGCTAGCGGTCGGCCAGCATCAGCAGCGCGAGCGTGCCGATCGCCACCTTCTCGCCATGCCAATAGGCGTGGGTCTCGTGCAGCACGGTCAGCCCGTTGTGGATCGCGTGCGCGGCCGCGAGCCCGCCGCTCTCGAAGCCGAGGCCCGAGAGCAGCGTGTTCGCCTCGACGATGTGCTCCAGCGCCGGCGTCACCACCTGCTGCGCGCAGGCGGCCTTGGCCAGCACGCCGTATTGCAGCAGCGTGTCGTAGCAGAGCCGGGCCAGCGCATAGGCGGTCATCGGCCCGAGCCGCCCGGTCATGTTGGTGCCGCGCTTGATGCGGCAGTCCTCGGCCTCGAACCAGGTCGAGAGCGCATCGCCCATGCCGGCGACCAGGAAGCGCACCGGGGCGCGCGCGATCACGCCCGTATCCACCAGCACGACGCTGGGGTTGTGCGGCAGGATCAGGTAGCGCTTGAACGCGCCCTCGGGCGAGTAGATCACCGAGAGCGCGGAGGTCGGCGCATCGGTCGAGGCGATGGTCGGCACGATCGCGACCGGCAGGCCGAGCGTGTGCGCGACCGCCTTGGCGGTGTCGAGCGCCTTGCCGCCGCCGATGCCGGCAATCACCGCCGCGCCCGAGCCCTTCGCGATCCCGGCGAGCCGCGAGATCTCCTCGTCGCTGCACTAGCCCGCGAAGCGCTCGGCGGCGAGTGCCACCTTGCCCGCGAGCCCGGCCTCGATCTCGGACGTCAGCGCGTCGGCGGCGAAGGGGTCCATCACGGCGAAGCCGCGCGTGCCGAACCGGGCGAGCTCCTCGCCCAGCACGGCGAGCGCGCCTTCGCCCTGCACGTAGCGGCCCGGGAAGATGGCGGTGGTCAGCATGGTGTTCTCCTTTGCTCGATCGGGCGGGAAGAGACACGCCCGCGCCCGCGCCTGTCTTGAGCGAAGTCAAGCGCGGGCCCGAGTTCACCGAAGCGTCATGCGCGGAGGGCAAAAGAAGGGGGGCGCGACCGAAGCCGCGCCCCCGAGTGGCAGCATTCTTCTGGGGGGCTGCCGCGCCGACCGCAGCGGGGAGGAGCCGGGTCGTGCGCCATGGACCAGTGCGGTCCGTCGAGGCGTATTCGCGCAGAAAAGGGTTTCGGATGCGTTGCTGTGGATCATGTCGAAGGTTTCAGTTCGAACCCTCACGCTTCTGTGATCGCGAGCGCCATCGCCTGACTCGGAACAAAGCGTGGACAGTCGCCACGCGATCCGATGCGACGCGGCCCGGACCCTGTGGTAATGGAGCGCGAATCCGCGATCGTGCGGCATCACCCGAGGTTGAGCCCCCGAGACGGCAGGACAGAGACCGACATGGACAAGAACAAGGCGCTCGACCAGGCGCTCCAGCAGATCGAGCGGGCCTTCGGCAAAGGCTCGGTGATGCGCATGGGCGGGCGCGACACCACCGAGGCGATCGAGGTGATCCCGACGGGCTCGCTCGGGCTCGATCTCGCGCTCGGCATCGGCGGCATCCCGCGCGGCCGCATCATCGAGATCTACGGGCCGGAAAGCTCGGGCAAGACCACGCTTGCGCTGCACTGCGTGGCCGAGGCGCAGAAGCGCGGCGGCACCTGCGCCTTCATCGATGCCGAGCACGCGCTCGACCCGATCTATGCCCGCAAGCTCGGCGTGGATGTGGACAACCTGCTGATCAGCCAGCCCGATTCGGGCGAGCAGGCGCTGGAGATCGCCGACACGCTGGTGCGCTCCGGCGCGATCGACGTGCTGGTGGTCGACTCGGTCGCGGCGCTCGTGCCGCGCGCCGAGCTGGAGGGCGAGATGGGCGACAGCCATGTCGGCCTGCACGCGCGGCTGATGAGCCAGGCGCTGCGCAAGCTGACGGGCAGCGTGTCCCGCAGCCGCACCACGCTGATCTTCCTCAACCAGATCCGCCTGAAGATCGGCGTGATGTTCGGCAATCCGGAGACGACGACGGGCGGCAACGCCTTGAAATTCTATGCCTCCATCCGGATGGAGATCCGCCGCATCGGCGCCATCAAGGACCGCGACGAGGTGGTCGGCAACCAGACCCGGGTGAAGGTGGTGAAGAACAAGCTCGCCCCGCCGTTCCGCCAGGTCGAGTTCGACATCACCTATGGCGAGGGCATCAGCAAGACCGGCGAACTCGTTGATCTTGGTGTAAAGGCCGGGGTGGTCGAGAAGTCCGGCGCGTGGTTCAGCTTCGACTCCCAGCGGATCGGCCAGGGCCGCGAGAACGCCAAGGCCTTCCTGCGCGACCACCCGGAGGTGGCGGCCAAGATCGAGGAGCGCATCCGTGCCCAGGCCGGCATGGTCGCGAATGCGCTGATGGCCGAGGGCGGCGAGGAGGCCGAGGCGGCCGAGTGAGTGCCGAGGGCGCGTTCGCGCTGCTGCTCGGCCCGGCCGACCATGCGCTGGTCCGCGCGGCCGAGGAGGTGGTGCGGCAACACTACCGCTACGGCCGGCACACGGTGGGCGCGGCGCTGCGCACGGCCTCCGGGCGCATCTTCGTCGCCGTCAACCTGGACGCGACGGTCGGCCGGGCGGCGGTCTGCGCCGAGGCGTTGGCGCTGGGCGAGGCGGTGCGGGCCGGCGAGACGGTGGCACTGGTCGCGGCGGTGCGCCATCCCCGCCCCGACGAGCCGGGTGGGCCGACGCTGGTGTCACCCTGCGGCCTCTGCCGCGAGCTGCTGCTCGACTACGCCCCCGAGGCCGAGGTGCTGGTGCCGGGGCAGGGCCGGGTGGCCCTGCGCGCGCTGCTGCCGGCCCCCTACCGCCGCTAGACGGACCCGATGATCGGTCGCCTGTCCGGAACGATCATCGCCGCCGACGCCGAGGGCGTGCTGATCGACGTCAACGGCGTGGGCTACGTGGTCGGCGTCTCGACGCGCACGCTCGCCGCCCTGCCGCCGCCCGGCGCGCCGGCCACGCTCGCGATCGAGACCATGGTGCGCGAGGACGCGATCACGCTCTACGGCTTCCTCGACGCGACCGAGCGCGCCGCCTTCCGCACCCTGCTGACCGTGCAGGGGGTGGGGGCGAAGGTGGCACTCGCGCTGCTTGGCGCGTTCTCGCCCGGCCAGATCGCGGCCGCGGTCGCCACCGGCGACGCCAAGACGCTGACCCGCGCTTCGGGCGTGGGTGCCCGGCTCGCGGCCCGGCTGGTGACGGAACTCAAGGGCAAGCCCGGCTTTACGGGCGCGGAGGCGATCCCGGCCGCGGCATCGGTGCCCGCCCCGCCCGCCGATCCGCTGCTGGCGGATGCGGTCTCGGCGCTCGCCAATCTCGGCTACCGCCGCGCCGAGGCAGAGCCCGCGCTCGCGGCCGCGCGCCAGCGCCTCGGTGCGGCCGCCACCGTCGAGGCGATGATCCGCGAAGGGCTGAAGGCGCTCGCGCGATGACCGACCGGCTGACCGACCCGGCCGCGCGCGGCGACGATCTCGGCGAGGCGGCGCTGCGGCCGACCCGGCTCGACGACTTCATCGGCCAGGCCCAGGCCAAGGCGAACCTCGCCGTGTTCGTCCAGGCCGCCCGCGCGCGCGGCGAGGCGCTCGATCACGTGCTGCTGCACGGGCCGCCAGGGCTCGGCAAGACCACGCTGGCGCAGATCGTCGCGCGCGAACTGGGGGTGGGCTTCCGCGCCACCTCCGGCCCGGTGATCCAGCGTTCGGGTGATCTCGCCGCGATCCTGACCAACCTGAA
>CALKJX010000057.1 GCA_937995555.1 uncultured Elioraea sp. | reverse complement strand
CGGGGAGGACGAGGCCGGTTTCGCGGCGACGCGCGCGGCCCAGGCCGGACTCGCGCGCACCCTGCTCGACGAGGGACTGCCCGCCGCCGAGGTGATCGGCGTCGTCTCGGAGATCAATCTCGACATCCACCGCTGGGTGGTCGAGCGGGCCCTCGCCGTCGCCGGGCCGCCGGCGGTGCCGTTCACGCTGCTGGTGATGGGCTCGGCCGGGCGGGGCGAGAGCCAGCTCGCCCCCGATCAGGACAACGGCCTGATCCTGCAGGACTACGACGACGCCCGGCACGGCGAGGTGGATGCCTGGTTCATCCCCTTCGCCGAGGATGTCAATCGGCGCCTGGAAGCGGCCGGGTTCCCGCTCTGCAAGGGCCACGTGATGGCGCGCAACCCGGTGTGGCGCAAGACGCTCACGCAGTGGAAGGCGCAGTTCACCCTCTGGGCCGAGCGGCGCAGCCCCGTCGCCCTCCTGTTCGGCGATATCGCCTTCGATTTCAGGGCGGTATGGGGCGATCCCCAGCCAGCCGCCGAGCTGCGCCACCACCTGAAGCGGACGCTCGCCGCGCACCCGGCCTTCCTGGGCGCGCTCTCGGCGGAGGATGCGAAGATGACCGTCGGGCTCAGCTTCTGGGGCGGTTTCCGCGACGACGAGCCCGACCGGCCCGGCGTGCGCACCGATCTCAAGCGCTCGGGGCTGATGCCGCTCGTCTCGGCCACACGGCTGCTCGCGCTGAAGCATGGCGTGGCGGAGACAGGCACGCGCGCGCGCCTCGCCGCCCTCGCGCAGCTCGGGCCGGTGTCGCCTGCCGAGGCGGAGGCCCTCGCGGAGGCGTTCGAGCGGCTGGCCGGCGCCTTGCTCCGCCAGCAGCTCGACGATGTCGCGGCCGGGCGCCCGCCCGGCACGCTGGTCGAGCTGCCGGCGCTGCCCAGGGCCGAGCGGACGGCGATCCGGGCGGCCATGAAACGCGTCGCCTCGTTCCAGAAGGGGGTGGTGTCGTCCTTCGGCGGCGGCGTGTGGTGACCGGCCGCGCGCGCGGTGATCAGTCGCGCCGGAGCGCGTAGCGGCCCGATCCCGCCATCGCCACCGTCACCAGCAGGCCCGCGACGGCGAGATTCTTCAGCGCGACGCCGAGCTGCGCGGCCTGCTGGGCCTGCGGAAACGTCCACCAGGCATGGGCGATCCAGATCGTGCCGAGGGTGAACAGCGCCAGCACCCAGGCCGCCCAGCGCGTCAGCACGCCGAGCACGAGCAGGATCGGCGCGACGATCTCGATCGCGACCGCGATGGCGGCCGCGACCTCGGGCAGCGGGATGCCCTTGGCCGCCAGCAGCCGGGTGATGCCGGCCCCCGGCGGCCAGCCGAGCTTGTTCCAGCCCGCCAGCAGGAACATCGGCGCGACCGCCAGCCGTCCGATCAGCAGTCCGAAATCGCTCATGTCGGCGGCTGCGCCTCCTCGGTCCGGAACTCGGCCGGGAGCGTGATCTCGAGCAGTTCGAGATCGTCGCTGTGGGCGACCTCGCGGTGGCGGATCCCCGGCGGCTGGTGCACCATCGAGCCGGCCGTGAGCAGCACCTCGCCCGCGCCCTCGTACTCGAATCGCACCCAGCCCTTCAGAACATAGACCATCTGGAAGCGCAGGTCGTGCGTGTGCCACACGGGATGCGCGCCCGCGCCCGGCACCGCCCGGATGACGTGTGCTCCCACCTTGCCGCCGGTGACATGCCGGATGCCGAGGTCGCGATAGGCGAAGAAGGCTCGCAATCCCGTGGTGAAGGTCGCGTCGGCGGCGTGGCTCACCACCACTGGCAGGGTCCGCGCCGCCGTCACGACACGCCGACCGCGACATGGGCCGCATAGCCGGGGCGGGCCAGCAGGCGCTGGTGGTAGGCGGCGACGGCAGGGAAGTCGGGCCGCTCGATCGGCATGTGCAGGTAGCGGTAGACGAGGCAGCCGATCGGGATGTCGCCCAGCGTGAACCCGGCGCCGGCGACGAAGGCATGGTTGTTGAGATGCGCCTCCAGGATCGCGAAGGTCTCGGCCGAGCGCGCGAGGCTCCTTGCGATCACCGCCGCGTCGCGCTTCTCGGGCGGGGTGCGGTACATCTGGACGAAGGCGGGGCCGAGCGCGGCCTGGCGGGTGGTCTGCTGCCAGTCCATCCACTGATCGGCGATCGCGCGCGTCCGCGGATCCTCCGGCCAGACCGTCGAGCCGGCGCCTGCGGTCGCGCCGAGATAGCGCAGGATGGCGTTGCTCTCCCACAGCACGAACCCGTCCTCCTCCAGCACCGGGATCAGCGCGTTGGGGTTCTTGGCCAGGTATTCCGGCGTCCTCAGGCCGCCGAACGTGCCGCCCGCATCGATGCGCTCATGGGCGACGCCGAGCTCCGCACAGCCCCAGAGCACCTTCATCACGTTGATCGAGTTGGTCCGCCCCCAGATGCGCCGCATCGCGTTCCTCCCCGCGAGTTGTCCCGCGCGCAGCATGGCGATGCGGGGAGGGGGCGTCCAGGCGGGCAGGCGGCGTGGTAGAGGGCGGCATGTCGCGCGCCCTGCTGCTCGGCCCGCTCGCCGCCGCCGCCGCCCTCGCGGTCGCCCATGCGTCGCAGTACTGGGGCGGGCTGCCGCCCTGTCCGCTCTGCCTCTGGCAGCGCTGGCCGTATTGGGCGGCGATCGCGCTCGGCGTGGTCGCGCTGGCGCTGCCTGTACGGGTCCGGCCCGGGGTGCTGGCGGCCATGGCAGTGCTGTTCCTTGGCAATGCCGCGATCGCGGCGCTGCACGCGGGCGTCGAATGGGGGTTCTGGCCGAGTCCGGTGCCGGAATGCGCGGTCGAGACCGGCGCACCAGCCGGGTCGGTGGACGATCTGTTGCGCGCGCTGCGGCCGCTGCCCGCGATCCCCTGCGACG
>CALKJX010000056.1 GCA_937995555.1 uncultured Elioraea sp. | reverse complement strand
GCAGCAGCCGGACGCACCGGGCGTCCAGGTCCGGTTCTCGATCGCGAACCCCGCCGCCTCGAAGGTGCCGAGATCGACAGCGCCCGCGATCCGGCACAGCACGGCGCGCTTGGCCTCGGGCACGCCGGCGTCGCGCCAGGCCTGCTGCAAAGGACAGGTCTGGAACTTGACCTCCAGCGCCTTCTCATCGCAGCGGCGCAGGTCCGGACGGAACAGCGCCGCGCCACCCGGCAGCCCGCCGAGGAACGCGTCCTTCAGCCCCGCGAGATCGGCGGGGGCGAAGCGCCGGAACGCCTCGCCCACCACCCGGCCACGCAGCCGCACGGCGCGCGTCAGCACCGCCTCGGCGCGTTCGGCGCCGATCGCGTCCGTGAGCGCGTCATAGGCGGCGAGGTAGAACAGCGCGCGGTTGGCGATCTGCGCACTGAGCTGGTCGAGCAGCCGATCGGGTTCCACCGCGCGCCAACCCGTCAGTCGACGCGGGCGCCGGAGCGGCGCACCACCTCGGCCCAGATCCCGAGATCACGCTCCAGCATCTGCTTCGCCTCGGCCGGACCCTGGCCCATCGAGGTCATCCCAAGCCCTTCGACCCAGGCGACGAACTCCGGCTCCATGATGATCTTGCGGACCTCCTCCTCCAGCCGCGCCACGATCGGTGCCGGCGTGGCCGCGGGGGCCGCGAACAGGTACCAGGTGGTGGTGGAGAAGCCAGGCAGATCGCAGGCCTCGGCCATCGTCGGCACATCCGGGAAGGCCTTCAGCCGCTCCTTGCTGGTCACGCCGAGCAGCTTCACCTGGCCCTGGCGGTAAGGACCGACCAGCGCCACCGTTTGATGCAGGAAGATGTCCACGTCGCCGGCCAGCAGCGCCGTCATCGCGAACGGGCCGCCACGATAGGGCACGTGCACCATGTCGAGCCCGGCCGCAGTGGCGAACTGCACGCCGGCGAGATGCGTCGAGGCGCCGTTGCCGGTCGAGGCGTAGTTCAGCGCGCCGGGACGGGCCTTGGCCGCGGCGATCACCGCCTTGCAGTCGGTGAACTGCGGCCGGTGTTGCGGCGAGACGGTCAGCGCGTTCGGCACATCGGCGAGCGCGATGATCGGCACGAAGTCCTTCATCGTGTCGACCGGCATGCGCGCATAGAGATGCGGATTGATCGCCAGCATCGCCGAGGTGCCCATCATGATCGTGTGGCCGTCGGGTGCGGCCTTGGCGACATGGTCCATGGCGATGTTGCCGCCGGCGCCGACGCGGTTGTCCACCACCACGGGCACGCCGAGTGCGCGCGACAGCGGCTCGGCGACGCGGCGGCTGTAGATGTCGGTGCCCGCCCCGTTGGGGAAGCCGCCGATGATGGTGATCGGCCGGCCCTGGACCGGGAAGCTCTGCGCGAAGGCGGGGGCTGCGGTGACCGCGGCGAGTGCCAAGCCGAGAACGAGACGGCGCGTCGGTGTCATCGGGACCTCCCAGGAAGGGATGAAGGGCGTATTGTCCGTGTCTCATGCCAAGTTGCAACCGAAGGTTTGCCCATGACCTTGCCGATGTCGCTCCGAGCCGAGACCTCCGTCGCCCGCGGCGGCAAGGCCGTCTATGGCGTGCCGCTCGGCATCCTGATGCTGGAGGCACGCTTCCCGCGCATCCCCGGTGACATGGGCAACGGCACCACCTGGCCGTTCCCGGTGATGTTCCGGGTGGTGAAGGGCGCGAGCCCGGAGCGCGTGGTGCTGGAGGGTGCGCGCGGGCTGTTCGAGGATTTCCTGCGCGCCGCCGAGGATCTCGTCGCCCTCGGCTGCGAGGGCATCACCACGAATTGCGGCTTCCTGAGCCTGTTCCAGGCCGAACTCTCGGCGCGGCTGGACGTGCCGGTCGCGACCTCCAGCCTGATGCAGGTGCCGATGGTGCAGGCGCTGCTGCCGCCGGGCAAACGCGTCGGCGTGGTGACGGTGAGCGCGCAGTCGTTGACGCCCGCGCATCTGCTCGCCGCCGGCTGTCCTGGAGACCTCCCCTTCGTCGGCACCGAGAAGGGCCGCGAGTTCTTCCGCGTGCTGATCAAAGGCGAGAAGGACGACATGGATGTCTCGCTCGCGCGCGCGGACATCCTCGATGCGGGCCGCGAGCTCGTCGCGCGCCACCCGGAGGTCGGCGCGATCGTGCTCGAATGCACCAACATGCCGCCTTACGCCGCCGCCTTGAGCGAGGCGGTCGGGCTGCCGGTGTTCGACATCTACAGCTTCATCACCTGGGTCCACGCCGGGCTGCGCCCGCGGCGCTTTGACGCAGGCTGATCAGCGCGAGCAGGCCGCGCCCCCAAGCACGCAGAACCGCGCGCAGTGCGGGTGGTTGAGCGGCACGGGACGGTCCGCCTCGGCCAGCGTCGCCCCGAGCTCGAATTGCGGGTCGTAGGGCAGCAGCGTGCAGGCGACGACCGCGGGCCGATCCGCGCCCTTGCGCTTCACCACCATGCGCGACGAGGCGCACATCACGCTGTCGGGCCGCCTGCCCAGGATGCTCCAGCAGGACTCGGTGATCTCGGGCACGTCGGCGCCTGCGTCCATCTCGGGGAACAGCATCAGCGCCACGGGGTCGGCGGGGTCGATCGGGATCGCGTGGCGCGCGAACAGCGCCGCGAAGCCAGCGCGGAGGGTCGACTCGTCCTCGCCGCCGAATGCGGCCCGGCCCGCGACGTGCACCGTGAAGCCCTCGCGGGCGAGCCACCCCAGCCCATCGAGCGCCCTGGCGAAGGTGCCCTCGCCGCGCTCGACGTCGTGGTGCGCCGCCTCGTAGTGATCGAGACTGACGCGCAGGATCAGCCGGTCCGGGCCGAAGCGGTCGCGCAGCGCGAGCAGCGCGCGCGCCTTCTGCCGCAGCGGCGCCATCGCATTGGTCAGAACGATCGCGCGGTAGCGCGCGGGGCGCGCCAGTACATCGTCCAGCATCGCCGGCAGGTCGCGGTTCATGAATGGCTCGCCGCCGGTGAAGCCGACCTCCTCGAGCGGCTCGCCAGCGGCCTCGGCCTCGTCCAGATAGCCCGCCACTTCGGCCGCGGTCAGATAGACCAGCGCATCGTTGGTCGGGCTGCTTTCGATGTAGCAGGTGCGGCAGGCCATGTTGCAGAGCGTGCCGGTGTTGAACCAGAGCGTGCGCAGACCGGCGAGCGCGACGGCGGCCCGCGGCTCGCCCCTCGCCGTGACGCGCGGGTCGCGGAACTTCTCCGGATCGAGACGTGGCGTGGACTGCGGATGACGGCTGGACACGCGCGGCTCGCCCTTGCTGATGATGCCGATGACCTGGGAATGCATTCGTCCCTGCGCAGCCGGAGGTTACGCCGGGGCCGATGACGATTGCGGGACCACGAAGGCCGCGCGCGCGCGCCGCGCGGCCTCGCCGGCCGCGCACCCCTCGACATGGTCGTTCACCAGCCCCATCGCCTGCATGAAGGCATAGACCGTGGTCGGACCGACGAACCCGAAGCCCGCGCGCTTCAGCTCCTTCGACAGCGCCGCCGAGTGCTTCGTGCTGCCGAGTGCGGCCAGCGCCTCGCGCGTCTTGCGCGCCGGGCGCTGGCGCGGCGGCGGCTCGAAGCGCCAGACGACGGCAGCGAGCGAGCCGTGTGTCTCGATCAGTCCGAGTGTGGCGCGGGCATTGACGATCGCGGCCTCGATCTTGCCGCGGTGGCGCACGATGCCGGCATCGCCCAGCAGCCGCGCGACATCCGCCTCGCCGAACCGGGCCACGGTGTCGATCTCGAACCCGGCGAAGGCGCGGCGGAAGTTCTCGCGCTTGCGCAGGATGGTTAGCCAGGAGAGACCGGACTGGAACCCCTCCAGCACCAGCTTCTCGAACAGCCGGCGGTCATCGGCGACCGGGAAGCCCCATTCATGGTCGTGATAGGCGACATAGAGCGGGTCCTCGCCGCACCACCAGCAGCGCGCGCCGCTCATCGGAACCGCGCGGCGCTGTAGGGGGCGGGATCGATCACGGGCGCGCGGCCGGCGATCAGGTCGGCGACGAGCGCGGCCGTCTTCGGCGCCGCGGCAAGCCCGACATGGCCGTGACCGAAGGCGTGGATCACGTCGGCACAGCCGCTCGCCGGGCCGATCACCGGCAGGCCGTCGGCGATCGACGGCCGATGTCCCATCCAGAGCGACAGCCGCTCCGCCGGCAGGTCGCGCGGCAGCCCGGGCAGGAGGCGCAGCGCCAACTGCTTGAGCACCTCGGCGCGGCGCCAGTTCGGCTCGGCCTCGATCGAAGCGAGTTCGACTTGTCCCGCGACCCTGAGCCCGTGCGCCGTCGGGGTGAGTGGTGTGCGCGCGTCGCCGATCATCACCGGGGTGCGCACGGTGGCTTCCGGGTCGCGGATGACCACGTGGTAGCCGCGCTCGCTCTCCAGCGGCACGCGGTCGCCGAGCGCGGCGGCGAGCGGCTTGGCATGCGCGCCGGTCGCGATCACCGCGCGGTCGGCGGTGATCTCGCCCGCGTCGCTCACCACCGCGCGCAGCCGGCCGTTCTCGACCTTGAACCCGGTCGCGCGGCCGCGCAGATGCGTCGCGCCGCGCGCGGTCGCGGCCGCGACACAGGCGGCGACCAGCGCCCCCGGATCGCGCACATGCGCGGCATTCTCGATCAGCAGTGCGAAGGTGTACTCGCGCGACAATGCGGGCTCACGCTGGTGCAGCTCCTCCGCCGAGAGCTCGATCCAGCGAATCCCGGCCACGCGCCGCAACCGCCAGCCGAGCGCATCCGCCTCGAAGGCCGCCCGGTCGCGCCAGGCGTAGAGGTGGCCGACGCGCGCGATCAGCGCCGACGCGTCGGCCTCCGCCGCCAGCGCCTCGTGCCGCGCCACCGCGTCGTGCAGCAGCGCCGCGAGCGCGCGGCTGGTGCGCTCGACCTTCGCCACCGTGGCGTTGGCGCGCAGGAACACCCACAGCCAGGGGGCGAGGCGCGGCAGGAAGCGCCAGCGGATCGTCAGCGGCCCGAGCGGGTCGGCGAGGAACCCGGGCACCTTCTTCCAGATCCCGGGCACGCCCATCGGCACCACGCTCTCGGGGCTGATCCAGCAGGAATTGCCGTAGCTCGCCGCCTGCTGTCCGCCCGGCTCGCCTGGTTCCAGGATCGTGACGCGATGGCCCTCGCGCGCGAGCGTCAGCGCGGTCGCCGCGCCGACCGCACCGGCGCCGATCACCACCACATGGTCGGGCATCAACCCTCGATCCTTGACGTTGGGGCACGGTGGCACCCG
>CALKJX010000055.1 GCA_937995555.1 uncultured Elioraea sp. | reverse complement strand
GAGGACGGGCAGATCGGCCAGACGGCCTATGCCGCCAGCAAGGGCGGCGTGCTCGGCTTCACCCTGCCCGCCGCGCGCGATCTCGCCGAATGGGGCATCCGCGTCGTCAGCATCATGCCGGGTGTGTTCCGCACGCCGATGGTCGCCGGCCTGCCGGAGGAAGTGCAGGCCGCACTCGGCGCGCAGGTGCCGTTCCCGCGCCGGCTCGGCCGCCCGGAGGAGTTCGCCCGGCTGGTCGCCGAGATCGTCGAGAACCCGATGCTGAACGGTGCGGCGCTCCGGCTCGACGGGGCGCTGCGGCTGCCCCCCCGCTGATCCACCGCCGCGACACGGCATTTCCGGAGCGCCGCAGCAAAACAGCGCCCAGTTGCGACGGTAGGGGCAACTGGAAAAGGACATGACGAGGGGTTTTCGGTTAACCTTGTTGTCCTAAGTGGGCAGGAGCGTCGTGCGGTCTGACGGGAGGCGGTGCTGCATGGATTCGCTCAGCGGTCACGCGCCCATCACGCTTGAGAGCCGGTTCGTCGATCTCGATGCGCCGGTGCTGCTGACGGGCATCCAGGCGCTGGTGCGGCTACTGCTGGAACAGTCGCGGCTCGACCGGATGGCGGGGCTGCGCACGGCGGGGCTCGTCTCCGGCTATCGCGGCTCGCCGCTCGGCGGGCTCGACAAGGAGCTCTGGCACCGGCGCAAGCTGCTGGACGCGCACGACATCCGCTTCCAGCCCGGGCTGAACGAGGATCTGGGCGCCACCATGCTGTGGGGCGCGCAGATGGTGGATGTGTTCCCGGGCAAGCGGTTCGATGGCGTGTTCACCCTCTGGTACGGCAAGGGGCCGGGGGTCGATCGCTCCGGCGACGCGCTGCGCCACGTCAACCACTTCGGCACAGCGAAGCACGGCGGCGCGATCGCCGTGGCGGGCGACGACCACGCCGCGCAGTCCTCGGTGCTGCCGCACCAGACCGACCAGATCTTCGAGGCGGTGATGATCCCGGTGCTGAACCCGGCCGGGGTGGAGGAGGTGCTGTCGCTCGGTCTCGCTGGCCTCGCGATGAGCCGCTTCTCCGGGCTCTGGGCAGGGTTGAAGACCATCGCCGAGACCGTCGAGGGCGCGGCCACGTTTGTCGTTCCGGCAGCGCGCCGTTTCGAGATCCCGACGGATGTCGCGATCCCGCCGCACGGGCTGAACCTCGACCCCACGCTGCGCTGGCCGGCGCAGCGCGCCGAGCTCGAACGCCGGGTGGTCGAGGAGCGACTGCCGGCCGCGGTCGCCTTCGCGCGCGCCAATGCCTTGGATCGCGTTCTGTGGGGCCGGCCCGACGCGCCGATCGGCATCATCACCACGGGCAAGGCGCATCTCGACGTGCTGCGCGCGCTCGACGATCTCGGCCTGCCGCCGGGGCGCGCCGCCGAGGCCGGCATCGCGCTCTACAAGGTGGCGATGACCTGGCCGATCGAGCCGGAGGGGCTGCTCCGCTTCGCCACCGGCAAGCGCGCGATCATCGTGGTCGAGGAGAAGCGCAGCCTGGTCGAGCGGCAGGCGCGCGACGTGCTCTACAACCTGCCTGCCGACCGACGGCCGGCGATCGCCGGCAAGGTCGGGCTGAACGGCGCGAAGCTGCTGCCCGAGGCGGGCGAATTCTCGCCGGCGATCGTCGCCGGCGCGCTCGCGCGCTTCCTCGGCACGCTGGGCGTCACCGCCGCCCCGCCAGTGTTCGACCTGCCGCCGCCGGCCGAGGCGCTGAGGCGCGCCCCGTTCTTCTGCGCCGGCTGCCCGCACAACACCTCGACCGTGGTGCCCGAGGGGTCGCAGGCGCTGGGCGGCATCGGCTGCCACACGCTCGCGCTCGGCGAGGTCGGCCGGGCCAAGACCGTGACGCACATGGGCGCCGAGGGCGTGACCTGGGTCGGGCTCGCGCCTTTCACCGAGATCCCGCACATGTTCGTCAACATGGGCGACGGCACGTATCAGCATTCCGGCGTGCTGGCGATCCGCCAGGCCGTGCTTGCCGGCACCACCATCACCTACAAGCTGCTCTACAATTCCGCGGTGGCGATGACCGGCGGGCAGCCCGTGGACGGCGGCCCCAGCGTGGCGCAGATCGCGACGCAGCTCGCCGCGGAGGGTGTCGCGCGCATCGCCGTGATCGCGGACGATCCGGCCCGCCTGCCGGCTGCGCGCGACCTGCCGCCCGGCACCGAACGCCATGCGCGCGGGGCGCTGATCGAGGTCCAGCGGCGCTTCCGCACCATCCCCGGCGTGACGGTGATCATCTACGACCAGATCTGCGCGACCGAGAAGCGGCGCAAGCGCAAGCGCGGCGCGATGGCGGTGCCGGACGTGTCGGTCGTGATAAACGAGCGCGTCTGCGAGAACTGCGGCGACTGCACCGTGCAGTCGAACTGCGTCGCCGTGGAACCGATCGAGACGCCGTACGGGCGCAAACGGCGAATCTCGCCCTCGACCTGCAACACCGACCTTTCCTGCCTGAAGGGGTTCTGCCCGTCCTTCGTCACCGTGGGGGCAGCGCGCAAGCCGCCCAAGCCCAGCGCGCGCGTCCTCGAGATGGAGGCGGAGTTGGCGCGCAGCCTGCCCGCACCACCACCCGGCACGCTCGGCGATCGGCCTTGGCGCGCGCTGTTCGCGGGTGTCGGCGGCGGTGGCATCGTCACGACCGGCGCAATCGTCGCCATGGCGGCGCATCTCGAGGGCCGCGCGGTGCGCACGCTCGACTTCACCGGGCTCGCGCAGAAGAACGGTGCGGTGATCGGGCATGTGCAGGTCGCGCGCGACGAGACCTCGCTCGACGTCGCGCGTGTGCCGCTGCGCGGGGCCGACCTGATGCTCGCGGCCGACATGGCCGTCGCCTCCGGGCGCGACGTGCTGCCGCGCGTGAAGCACGATGCCGCGGTGGTCGGCAACGGCACGCTCGCGGCCGTCGCCGCGCTGGTACGCGACCCGGATGTCACGCTCGACTCCGACGGACATCGGGCCGCGATCGAGGCGGCGATCCCGCAGGGCACCGCGCTCTGGCTGGATGCCGCGCGCATTGCCGAGGTTCTGTTCGGCGAGGCGCAGGCGATGAACACGATCCTGCTGGGTGCCGCGTTCCAGCGCGGCCGCGTGCCGCTGCGCGAGGCGAGCCTGCAGCGCGCGATCGAGCTGAATGGCGCGGCGGTGGAGGTGAACCGGCGTGCGTTCCTCTGGGGCCGCGCGCTCGGCCACGACCCGAAGCTCGCCGGGGCGCTGCTCGCACCACCGCGCGCGCCGGACTCGCTTGATGCCCTGGTCGCTGAACGCGCGGCTGAACTGGTCCGCTATCAGGACGAGCGGCTCGCGGCACGCTACCGCGCGCTGGTCGAGCGGGCGGCAGCGCGCGAGACCGAGATCGCCGGCGCGCCGGGCGCCTTCGCCCGCGCGGTCGCCGAGGGGTATTTCCACGTGCTCGCCTACAAGGACGAGTACGAGGTCGCACGGCTGCTCACCGACGAGACCTTCCTCGACGGGCTGCGTGACGGCTTCGGGCAGGACGCGCCGTTGACCTTCCATCTCTCGCCGCCGGTACCGTTCCTCGGCCGCGACCCCGCCACCGGGCGGCGCCGCAAGCTCGCGCTGGCGGGGCGCTGGGTGCTGCCGCTGTTCCGTCTGCTGCGGCGCGGGAGGCGCCTGCGCGGCACGCTGCTCGATCCGTTCCGCTGGCAGGAGGATCGGCGGATCGAACGGGCCATGATCGTCGACTTCGAGCGGGACATGGAGACGGCACTCGCGTCGCTGTCGTCCGGGACCCTGCCGGCCGCGATCGAACTCGCGCGCCTGCCCTTCGCCGTGCGCGGCTTCGGCCCGCTGAAGCGCGACAGCCACGCCCGGGCCGGGGCCCGGCGCGAGGCGTTGCGTGCGCGACTGTCCTCCGTGCAACCCGCGCGTGTGGCGGAGCCTGTCGCGGCGCAGTAAGCCTTCGGCGGCAACGGAGGACGAAACGGATGCTGGACCGCACCCCGGCGGAACTGGCGGAGACGCGCAGCTTGGTGGTCGAGACCGCGCGTGCGTTCGCGCGCGAGAAACTCGCGCCGGGTGCGGCCGCGCGCGAGCGTGCCAGGGCGATCGAGCCCGAGATCATCGCCGCGCTCGGCGAGTTGGGCTTTCTCGGCGCGACCGTCGACCCCGAGTGGGGCGGGGCGGGGCTTGACTATCTCACCTATGCGATGGCGCTGGAGGAGATCGCCGCCGGCGACGGGGCGGTCTCGACGCTCGTCTCGGTGCACAATTCCCCGACCTGCCTGATCCTGGAACGCTTCGGCAGCGCGGCGCAGAAGCAGCGCTTCCTCCGCCCGATGGCGACGGGCGAAGCGGTCTCCTGCTTCGCGCTGACCGAACCCCAGGCGGGCTCGGACGCCTCGGCCTTGCGCACCCGCGCGGTGCGCGACGGCGATCACTGGGTGATCGACGGGGCGAAGCAGTTCATCAGCAATGGCCGGATCGCCAAGGTCTGCGTGCTGTTCGCGGTGACCGACCCGAAGGCCGGCAAGAAGGGCATCTCCTGTTTCGTCGTGCCGACCGACACGCCCGGCTTCTCGGTCGCGCGCGTCGAGGAGAAGCTCGGCCAGCACGCCTCGGACACCTGCGCGCTCGCATTCGCGGGAATGCGCGTGCCGGCGGACGCGCTGGTCGGCACGGAGGGCGAGGGGTATCGGATCGCCCTCTCGACGCTGGAATCGGGACGCATCGGCATCGCCGCGCAGAGCGTCGGCATGGCGCGTGCCGCGCTCGATTACGCGATCGCCTACGCAAAGGAGCGGATCGCCTTCGACCGGCCGCTGATCGACCACCAGGCGGTGCAGTTCCGCCTTGTCGAGGCGCGCACGAAGCTCGAAGCCGCGCGCCAGCTCACCCATCTCGCCTGCCGCCGCAAGGATGCGGGGGAGCCCTCACTCGAAGCCGCGTGCATGGCGAAGCTCTACGCTTCCGAGATCGCCGAGGAGGTGTGCTCGATCGCCATCCAGACGCTCGGCGGCTATGGCTACCTCGCCGAGTATCCGGTCGAGCGAATCTATCGCGACGTGCGCGTCTGCCAGATCTACGAGGGCACCTCGGACGTGCAGAAGATCATTCTCGGCCGGATGCTCTGAGCGCGAGCGCGTAGACCTCGCGTCGCGCCCGGCCGGTGGCCGCCGCCACCTGGGCGGCGGCGTCGCGCACGCCGAGACCGCGCACCATGGCTGCGTGCAGCAACCGCTCGACCTCAGCATCTTCGGCCGCAGCGGCACCTGCCCCGGGGCCCACCACGACGACGATCTCGCCACGTGGCGCTTCCCCGCCATAGCGCTGCGCGAGCTCGCCGAGCGAGCCGCGCGCCACCTCCTCGAACAGCTTGGTCAGTTCGCGCGCGACTGCGGCCGGACGCGCCTCGCCGAGACCTGCGGCAAGATCGGCGAGCAGCGCGCCGAGCCGCTGCGGCGCCTCGAACAGCACCAGCGTGGCCGCAAGCCCCGCAGCCTCCCAGCGAGCGATCTCGCTGATGCGCGCACGCCGCGGCCCGGCCTTGGGCGGCAGGAAGCCAAGGAACAGGAACGGCGCCGGCGGCAGCCCCGAGATCGCGAGCGCCGCCAGCGCCGCCGACGGCCCGGGCACGGCGGTGACACGATGTCCGGCCGCGATCGCCGCTCGCACCAGCCGATAGCCGGGATCGGACACGAGCGGCGTGCCGGCATCCGAGACGAGCGCCAGCCGTTCGCCGGCGGCGAGACGGGCCAGCAACCGCGGCGTGATCGCGTCTTCGTTGTGTTCGTGCAGGGCGATCAACGTCGGCGCCAGTCCGTGGCGGGCTGCCAGTTTCGCCGTCACGCGTGTATCCTCGCAGAGCACGGCGTCCGCCGCGGCCAGCACGGCGACTCCTCGCGCGGGCATGTCGCCAAGATTGCCGATCGGCGTCGCCACCAGCGTCAGCGTCCCCGGGGGGCCGGCAGCGCCCTTCGCCTCGTCGGAAGGAGGGTGCATTGGAGAACGCTCGGAGTCGGCCATGGAGACTGCTTAGCATTGCGCTGGGCGCGCTGGCGCTCACGGCATGCGCGGCGCAGCCGCCGACCACCCGGACGAGCCCCGGCATCGCCGCCCCGGTTGGCATCGGCGTCGGTGCCATGCCGCGGCCGATGGTCGGGCCGGACGGCAAGATCCGGGCTGCCCTGCTGCTGCCGCTCTCGGGCCCGCATGCGGCGGTCGGCGAGGCGATGCTGAACGGCGCGACCCTCGCGCTGTTCGACCAGGGCGCGGACCGGGTGGAACTCATGCCGAAGGATACCGGCGGTGATCCGGGGCGCGCGGCGGCAGCGGCCCGCCAGGCGATCGACGAAGGCGCGGCGATCGTGCTCGGACCATTGTTCGCCAGCGAGACGGCCTCCGTCGCGCAGGTCGCGGGGGCTGCGCGCGTGCCGGTGCTCGCCTTCACCACCGACCCGGCCCAGGCTCGGCCAGGGGTCTGGGTTGTGAACCTGCTGCCGGAACCGCCCGTGCGCCGCGTGGTTGCCGCCGCGCACGCCGCGGGAGCGACGCGGTTCGCTGCCCTCGTCCCCGACAACCCGTACGGCCGGCTGGTGCTCAACGCGTATCGCCGGGCGGTTGCCGATGTCGGCGGGGTGATGGTGCGCGAGGAGGTGTATTCCGGCACGAATCCCGATCCTGCCGTGCGCCGGCTCGCCAACTATGCCGGACGGCGCGCGCCGATCGATGCGCAGGTCCGCGCTGCCCGCGCGCTCGGCACCGCCGAGGGACGGCGGCGCGCGGCGCAGATCCAGCGCGAGGCGCGCATCCCGCCGCCGGATTTCGACGCGCTGCTGCTCGCCGATGGCGGCGAGCAGCTCCGCGCGGTCGCGGCCCTGCTGCCGTTCTACGACATCGACAATCCGCCCGTGCGCATCCTGGGCACGCCGCTGCTCGCCGCCATGCCGGATGCGGGACGCGAGCCTGCCCTGGTCGGCGCCTGGTACGCCGCCCCCGATGAGGTCCGGCGCGGGGCCTTCGAGGCACGCTTCCGCGCGGCCTATGGCACCGTGCCGCCGATCGTTGCCGGTGTGGCGTTCGATGCCGCGGCGATTGCCGCGGCGCTCGCCGGTTCAGGCGAGGCCCCGTCCGGCGTCACGCTCACCCAGCCCGAGGGCTTCGTCGGCGCGCTCGGCATCGTCCGGCTGATGCCCGACGGCACCAACCAGCGCGGGCTCTCGCTGATCGAGGTGCGGCGGGAGGGAGTCCAGGTGATCGAACCTGCGCCGGAACGCTTCGACGACCGCATCTTCTAGCCCGTGGCGCCGCCGTCCGAGGGTCCCGGCCGGCCGACCCTGCTCGTCGCCGGCACGGCTGCCGCGATCGCGGCCGCGCCGGCGGCCATTCTCGCGGCGCTTGCGGCGTCCGGTCGGATTCCCGACTCGGCCGCGGCATGGCTCGCGCTCGGTGTCGCGGCCGCGGGGCTGCTGGCCGGGCTGATCTGGTACCGCGACCTGGTGCGCCTTTCGCGTGCGCTCGAGCGGGCCGAGGCGGGGCGCCCGCCCGACGACCTGCCGCGCCTGCCGCCGCTCCGCCGCGTCGCCGAGGCGGCGGATCGGCTGGCGAGCTCGATCCGCGCCCAGGGGCAGGAGGTGGATCGGCTGTCCCGCGCGGCGGTGCGCATCGTCGAAGGTCTGCCCGATCCGCTGATCGTGCTGGATCGCGAGGGTCGGCCGGTGACGCTGAACGCTGCCGCGCGCGAGGCGTTCACGCCGCCGGGCGCCTCCATGCCGGATCTCGGCGCGCTGCTGCGTCATCCGGCGCTGCGCTCGGCCGTCGATCGCGCCGCCGCCGGCGGCTCGACCGAGAGCGTCGCCGTGACCTTGCCCGTGCCGGTCGAGCGTGAGCTCGTGGCGCAGGTGATCGGGCTCGATCCGCCGCTGCCCGATGGCGGACGGATCCTGCTCGTCCTGTCGGATCGTACGCGCGAGCGGCGGGTCGAGCAGATGCGCGCCGACTTCATCGCCAACGCCAATCACGAGCTGCGCACGCCACTCGCGAGCCTGATGGGCTTCATCGAGACGCTGCGTGGCCCGGCCGCGGACGACCCGGAGGCACAGGCGCGGTTCCTCGGCATCATGGCCGAGCAGGCGCAGCGGATGAGCCGGCTGATCGATGACATGCTGTCGCTCTCGCGCATCGAGATGAGCGAGCATACGCCGCCCCGGGGGAGCGCGGATCTTGCGGCGCTGGTGCGGCGCACCGCCGAGGCGCTGGAACCGCGCATCGCGGCGCGACGGATGCGCATCGAGCTTGCGGTGGCAGATGGGGTGCGGCCGATCCTGGCCGATCCGGATCAGCTTGCCCAGGTGGTCGCGAACTTGCTCGACAACGCCGTGAAATACGGCCGCGAGGGCGGGCGGATCGGCGTGCGGCTCGCCCCGACGCCGGCCGCCGGCGCGCGCCCGGCGGGCATCACCCTCGCCGTCAGCGATGACGGTCCGGGCATCCCGCGCCAGCATATCCCGCGCCTGACCGAGCGGTTCTATCGCGTCGATGCGGCGCGCTCGCGCGCGATCGGCGGCACCGGGCTCGGGCTAGCGATCGTCAAGCACATCCTGAACCGCCACCGCGGCAGCCTCGAGATCGCGAGCGAGGAGGGCAAGGGCTCGACCTTCACCGTGTGGCTGCCGGCGACCGGGCCGGAGCGCGGCTGATCAGGGAACGATCGCCTCCTCGGCGCGCCAGAGCTTCTCGCCGAGCGCCGAGGCGACGGCGGCGTGCGTGATCCGCCCGGCATGCACATTCAGACCCGCCAGCAGATGCCGGTCCTCGGCCATGGCGCGGCGCCAGCCCTTGCCGGCCAGCGCCAGCACGAACGGCAGGGTCGCGTTGTTCAGTGCCGCCGCCGAGGTGCGCGCGACCGCGCCCGGCATGTTGGTGACGCAGTAATGTACGATCCCGTCGACGATGTAGGTCGGCTCGGCATGCGTGGTGGGGCGCGATGTCTCGAAGCAGCCGCCCTGATCGATCGCGACATCGACCATCACGCTGCCGGGCTTCATCCTCGCCACCGTCGCGCGGCTGACGAGCTTGGGCGCCGCGGCCCCCGGCACCAGCACCGCGCCGATGACGAGGTCGGTGCGCAGCACCTCGCGCTCGATCGCGTCCATGGTGGCATAGACGGTCGCGACGCTGCCGTTGAACTCCTGATCCAGCGCATCGAGCCGCCGGACGTTCTTGTCGAGCACCGTGACGCGCGCGCGCATCCCGACCGCGATCCGCGCCGCGTTCGAGCCCACCACGCCGCCGCCGATGATGCAGACGCGCCCCGGCCGCACGCCCGGCACGCCGGAAAGCAGGATGCCGGCCCCGCCCGCCTCCTTCTCCAGGCAGCGCGCGCCCACCTGCACCGCCATCCGCCCCGCGACCTCGCTCATCGGCGCGAGCAGCGGCAGGCCGCCCGCGGCGTCCGTCACGGTCTCGTAGGCGATCGCAGTGGCTCCCGACGCCATCAGCGCCTTGGCCTGATCCGGGTCCGGCGCGAGATGCAGATAGGTGAACAGCACCTGGCCCGCGCGCAGCATCGCGCACTCCGTGGGCTGCGGCTCCTTCACCTTGACGATCAGCTCGGCCTCGGCGAACACAGATGCGGCGTCAGGCAGGATCGTTGCGCCGACCGCGGCGTAGGAGTCGTCGGTGAAGCCGATGCCGGCCCCCGCGCCCGACTGCACAAGCACCGTGTGACCGTGATGGACGAGCTCGCGCACGCTCGCCGGCACGAGGCCGACGCGGTACTCGTGCACCTTCACTTCCTTCGGGACGCCGATCTTCACGCCTATCCTCCGTTCGTCAGTTCTGTACCGGCAGGAAGATGAATATCACGGCCGCGACCAGGCAGGCCGAGGCGGCGAGATAGTTCCAGGTGAGCTGCTCCTTGAGGAACCAGATCGCGAAGGCGGCGAACACCGTCATGGTGATCACCTCCTGCATCACCTTGAGCTGCTGGGCGGTGTAGGTGCCGAAGCCGATGCGGTTCGCGGGCACCGCGAGGCAGTACTCGAAGAAGGCGATCCCCCAGGACACGACGATCGCGAGCCCGATGCCCCAGTGCGGCTGCTTCAGATGGCCGTACCAGGCGAGGATCATGAGCACGTTCGACAGCAGCAGCAGCAGCGGCGGCAGCACCCAGGACAGCCAGGGCGCGGGCATAGCGATCATCGAGCGTCTCCGTTCTCGCGGGGCGGAAAGCGGCGCAAGAGCGCCAGCATGAGCGCCATCCCTGGCAGGGCGGCGGCGGTGGTCAGCAGGAAGAACGGCGTCCACCCCATCGCCTCGGCGAGATAGCCGCTGGTGGCGCCGAGGGTGCGCAGCGGCACGGCGGCGAGGCTGGAGAGCAGCGCGTACTGCGTCGCGGTGAACGCGGTGCTCGCGAGTCCGGAGAGATAGGCGACGAAGGCGGCATCGGCGAGACCATCGGTGGTGTTCTCCACCCCGACCTGGAGCCAGAGCATCGGCACCGAATGCCCCACCTCGGAGAGCGCGACATACATCAGGTTCGACAGCATCTGGCCGAGCCCGGTGACCAGCAGCGCCCGGCCGACGCCGATCGCGGCCACCAGCACGCCCCCCAGCGCCACGCCGACGAGTGTCGCGACCAGCCCGAACACGCCCGAGACCGAGGCGACGTCGAGCCTGGAGAAGCCGAGTGCGCGGTAGAACGGCGCGGTCATGATCCCGGCGAGCGCCTCGCCCAGCTTGTAGAGCGCCACGAAGGCGAGGGTGAGCGGCCAGCCGGGGCGCATCAGCATGTCGCGGAACGGATCGATCACCGCGAGCCTGAGCCGGGCACCCCAGGCCGTCGGCGCCGGTGCGCCGGGAGGGAGCGGTTCGCGCGCGAGGAACAGCGTGGTCGCGAGCCCGACCCCGACCAGCGCGGCGAGAACCAGGAACGCCACGCGCCAGCCGAGGAACTCCGCCATCGTCAGCGCGCCGGCATTCGCAACCAGCAGCGCGACCCGGTAGCCCCAGACATAGGCCGCAAGCCCGAGCCCCTGCCGGTTCGGGGCCAGGGATTCGATGCGGAACGCATCGATCACGATGTCCTGCGTCGCGGAGAGGAACGCCACGGCGACCGCGACGGTGACGGTCGCCCTTGCGTTCCCGGCCGGGTCGGTCAGCCCAAGCCCGGCGATCGCCAGCGCCAGCGCCACCTGGACGGGCGCGAGCCAGCCGCGCCGCCGCCCGAGCGCGGGAACCGGCGGACGGGCGTGGTCGAGCACGGGGGCCCAGACGAACTTGAAGGTGTAGGCGAGGCCGGTCAGCGCCGTGAGCCCGATCTCGCCCAGCGGTACGCCGCCCTCGCTGAACCACTGGCGCAGCGTGAAGCCGGTCAGCGGCAGCGGCAGGCCGGCCGAGAATCCGAGCAGGAACAGGACGGCGAGCGTCCGGTCCGGGCGCCACCAAGCCGTCATGTCGGAACGGTGCGAACCGTCACGCCGCAGATGCGCGATCGAGGGCCGCGGGGATTCCGGCGCAGTCTCCGGATCTGGT
>CALKJX010000054.1 GCA_937995555.1 uncultured Elioraea sp. | reverse complement strand
GTTCGACGGCGCCATCGCATCGATCCGCGAGGGGGTCGCGATCCGGATCGAGGGCAACCTGATCGCCGCCCTGCCAGGCGCCGGCGAGGCGCCGGGCGAGGCCCGGGTGATCGACTGCGGCGGCAGGCTCGCCATGCCCGGACTCATCGATTCGCATTGGCACACCACGCTCTGCGCGGTGCCGCAGGTCGTCGCGCTGACCGCCGATGCGCCCTACATCCATATCGCCGCCGCGCGCGAGGCGGAGGTGCTGCGCCGGGTGCGCGAACAGCGCATGCTCGGCGCATCACAGATCAAGCTGATGGCGGGTGGCGGTGTCGCGTCGCCCTACGACCCGCTCGACAGCATCCAGTACACCGAGGCCGAGCTGCGCGCCGGGGTGGCGGCCGCGGCGGACTGGGGCACCTACGTGATGACCCATGTCTACACGCCGCCCGGCATCCAGCGCGCCATCCGCGCCGGGGTGAAGTCGCTGAACGACAGGTTCCTCGACCTGTTCTTCATCCGTGCCGCCGAACTGCTGCCGCGCGTGCGAGCGAAGTCCGGCGCGGCCGATGTCGAGGGTCGATCGAGCGTCGTCTGGCCGCGCGTCAAGGGCAAGCGCGGCGTGCTCTGTCCCGAGGATTGCTACCAGACCGGGGGCGACAACAAGGCGAACGCGAGTCGCACCTCCGTCGTCGCCGGCGTGCTCGATTTCCGCGCCGATACGCCGGAGATCTCGGTGTCCGCGAGCAGCGACCAGCGGGATCTGTTCGACGCCGGCGCATGGTCGCGGACGGATCGCCGATCCGCAACAACCGCCATCAGGGCAAGCTGTTCTTCCGGGCGGCTGCTTGAACGACAGTCCCGCGATCAGGCGAGCAGCACCACGAGCAGCGCGGCCGCGAGCGCCACGAAGGCGATGCTGTTCAGCACGGGCACCGCCCGCTCCGGCAGTCGATCCAGCAGCCGCCGGGTGATTCCCGCCCGCACCACCACGTCTCGATCGCTCATCGCTCCATCCTCTGCCGCCCGAGGCGCCTTGGCGCCCGAGCCGGATGCCTAGACGAGGGCAACGCCAGAACCGGACGTGCCGGCACTCCCGGCCGGGCAGGCGTCAGTCGCAGGCGCATCCCGGCGTCGGCGCGGTGCTGCCGCGCACGACATGGTGATCGATCCACTCTGCCACCAGCAGCCGCGCCTCGCTGACCGAGGCCTCCGGATGATGGATGCGGTAGAGCGTGGTGCAGGCACGGAACGCCTCGGGGTCGGCGGCCCCGTGCGCGCGCAACTCGCGATACGCCGACACGACGGCGCGTTCGCAGCGGCGGGCAATGTGGCTGACGTCGCGGCCCATCCGAGATCTCCGGCGCGAGTTGCGACTCACTCGCAACTGATGTCGAGAGTTATACCGGACCGATCCGCTCCTCTTCAAGCGGGCGACACCGGAGCGTGTCAGCCCGCCGCGACAACCTCGGCGATCGCACGCCCGACATCGGCCGTGCCGGCCTGGCCGCCCATGTCGCGCGTGCGCGGGCCACGCTCGAGCACGGTCTCGATCGCCGCAACGATCGCCGCCGCAGCAGCCGTCTCGCCGAGATGCTCGAGCATCATCGCGCCTGACCAGATCTGCCCGACCGGATTGGCGACCCCCTTGCCGGCGATGTCCGGTGCCGAGCCGTGCACCGGCTCGAACATCGAGGGATGGCGCTTCTCGGGGTCGATGTTCGCCGAGGGCGCGATGCCGATCGACCCGGCGACCGCGGGGCCGAGATCGGAGAGGATGTCGCCGAACAGGTTCGAGCCGACCACCACGTCGAACCAGTCCGGGTGCTGGACGAAATGCGCGCACAGGATGTCGATGTGGTGCTGGTCCTGACGCACATCGGGGTAGTCCTTGCCGATCGCGGCGAAGCGCTCGTCCCAGTAGGGCATGGTGAAGGTGATGCCGTTCGACTTGGTCGCGCTCGTCAGGTGCTTCTTCGGCCGCGCGCGGGCGAGCTCGAACGCGTAGCGCAGGATGCGATCCACGCCGACGCGGGTGAACACGCTCTCCTGCATCACGAACTCGCGCTCTGTGCCCTCGAACATCCGCCCGCCTTGCCACGAGTACTCGCCCTCGGTGTTCTCGCGCACGACCACGAAGTCGATGTCCGCAGGGCCGCGGTCGGCGAGCGGCGTCCTGGCACCCGGCATCAGCTTGCACGGGCGCAGGTTCACGTACTGGTCGAAGCCGCGCCGGATCGGGATCAGCAGTCCCCAGAGCGAGACATGGTCCGGCACCCCCGGCCAGCCGACCGCGCCGAGGAAGATCGCATCGCTGTCGCGCAGCCGGTCGAGACCATCTTCAGGCATCATCCGCCCGGTCTTCTGGTATCGTTCGCAGGACCAGTCGTACTCGGCGAGGGTGAGGCCGAAGCTGAACCGCCGGGCAGCGGCGTCGAGCACGCGCAGCCCCTCGGGCACCACCTCCTTGCCGATGCCGTCCCCGGGGATGACGGCCAGGCGATAGCTGCGGTCGGGCATGGGTGTTTCCTCGGCGGGTGGCGGGCGGCGGCGGAGAGTGACGAGGCGACGGGGTCGGGTCAATCTGTCGGTCGGGAGGCCGAGACATGCAGAACGAGGAGGCGATCCGGACGCGGTTGCGGGCCGAACGCGCGATCCTGGAGCAGATGAGCCACGGCGCGGCCGAGCTGCGCGCGCCGGTCGCTCTCGACCAGCAGAGCGTGGGGCGGCTCTCGCGCATGGACTCGCTCCAGGTGCAGGCCATGGCGCTCGCGACCGAGGGGCGCAGGCGCCAGCAGATCGCCCGCATCGACGCGGCGCTGAAACGGCTCGACGACGGCACCTACGGCGAGTGCGTGATCTGCGGCGAGCCGATCGCGCCGAGGCGCCTGGAGCTCGACCCGGCGGTCCCGACCTGCATCACCTGCGCGGCACGGTCGGGGTAGGCTGAGCGCCAGGCCGGCCCGGCCGCGCCGCCAGGAGATCCCCGTGCGCCCCCCTGCAACCCTCGACGCGCCCTCGCCGTTCCAGGACTTCGCACGGTCGGTGCAGCGGCAGTCGCCTTTGCGTGCCCACATCACCGCGGCCTACCGCCGGCCGGAACCGGAGTGCCTGCCACCGCTCATCGAGGCGGCGACGCTTGCGTCGGACCAGGCCGCAGCGGCCGACCGCACGGCGCGCGCACTGGTCACGGCGCTGCGTGCGAAGGGCAGGCGCGGCACGGTCGAGGCGCTGATGCAGGAATTCGCGCTGTCCTCGCAGGAGGGCGTCGCGCTGATGTGCCTTGCCGAGGCGCTGCTGCGCATCCCCGATGCACCGACACGCGACGCGCTGATCCGCGACAAGATCGCGACCGGCGACTGGCGTGCGCATGTCGGCCATTCGCCCTCGCTCTTCGTCAACGCCGCGACCTGGGGGCTCCTGATCACCGGCCGGCTGACGGCGACGCGCAGCGAGTCGGGACTGGCCGGCGCGCTGACGCGGCTGATCCTGCGCGGCGGCGAGCCGGTGATCCGCATGGGCGTCGATGCGGCGATGCGCATGCTCGGCGAGCAGTTCGTCACCGGCCAGACCATCGAGGAGGCGATCGGGAACAGCCGCGCACTGGTCGAGCGCGGCTTCACGCACTCCTACGACATGCTGGGCGAGGCGGCGCTCACGGCAGCCGATGCGGAAGCGTATCGGCAGAGCTACGAGGCCGCGATCCACGCGATCGGGAAGGAGTCCGGAGGGCGCGGCCCCTGCGCCGGACCGGGCATCTCGATCAAGCTCTCCGCGCTGCACCCGCGCTACGGCCGCAGCCAGCGCGGCCGGGTGATGGCGGAGCTGCTGCCGCGGCTGCACGATCTCGCACGCCTCGCGCAGCGCCACGACATCGGCCTGAACATCGACGCCGAGGAGGCGGAGCGGCTCGACCTCTCGCTCGATCTGGTCGAGGCGCTCGCCCTCGCGCCGGATCTCGCGGGCTGGCAGGGGCTCGGCTTCGTCGTGCAGGCCTATCAGAAGCGCGCCCCCTTCGTGATCGACTGGCTGCTCGATCTGGCCCGGCGCTCGGGCCACCGGCTGATGATCCGGCTGGTGAAGGGCGCCTACTGGGACAGCGAGATCAAGCGCGCGCAGGTGGATGGGCAGGCGGATTTCCCGGTCTTCACGCGCAAGGTCCACACCGATGTCAGCTATCTCGCCTGCGCGCGCAAGCTGCTCGACGCGCGCGGGAGCGTGTTCCCGCAATTCGCCACCCACAACGCCCGGACGCTGGCGAGCATCCTCGCGATGGCGGGCCCGGCGTTCCGGCTCGGCGACTACGAGTTCCAGTGCCTGCACGGCATGGGCGAGCCGCTCTACGAGGAGGTGGTTGGGCCAGGGAAGCTCGACCGACCGTGCCGCATCTACGCCCCGGTCGGCACGCACGAGACGCTGCTGCCCTATCTCGTGCGGCGGCTGCTGGAGAACGGCGCCAATTCGAGCTTCGTCAACCGGATCGGCGATGCCTCGGTGCCGGTCGAGGCGCTGATCGCCGATCCGGTCGCCGAGGCGGCGAGGATCGTGCCGGTGGGCGCGCCGCATCCGCGCATCGCGTTGCCGCGCGCGCTGTTCGGCGATCGCGCGAACAGCGTCGGGCTCGATCTGACGGACGAGCAGCGCCTCGCCGCCCTCGCCGACGCGCTGCTCCGCGGCACCGCGACGCGGCTGCATGCGAGACCGCTGCTCGGTGTCGGGCCATCCGCATCGGGACCTCGCCGCGAGCTGCACAACCCCGCCAACCGCTCCGACCTCGTCGGCACCTGCGAGGATGCGACCGACCTGGCCATCGCGGCCGCACTGGAGGCGGCGGAGGCGGCGCAACCCGGATGGCAGGCGACATCGCCGGCCGAACGCGCGGCCCTGCTGCTGGCGGCGGCCGATCGGATGGAAGCGCGCATCGACGATCTGATCGGTCCGATCGTGCGCGAGGCCGGCAAGACGCTGCCGAACGCGATCGGCGAGGTGCGCGAGGCGGTGGATTTCCTGCGCTACTACGCGACAGCCGTGCGCGACGGCCTCGACAACGCCACCCACCGCCCGCTCGGCCCGATCGCCTGCATCAGCCCGTGGAACTTCCCGCTCGCGATCTTCACCGGACAGGTGGCCGCCGCCCTCGCCGCCGGCAACGTGGTGCTGGCCAAGCCCGCCGAGGAGACGCCGCTGATCGCCGCCCTCGCCGTCGGGCTGCTGCACGAGGCGGGCGTCCCCCCGGGGGCGCTGCAGCTCCTGCCGGGCGACGGCAGGGTCGGCGCGGCGCTGGTCGCTGATCCGCGCGTGCGCGGGGTGATGTTCACCGGCTCGACCGAGGTTGCGCGGCTGATCAACCGCACCCTCGCCGAACGGCTGAACCCCGACGGCCGGCCCGTGCCACTGATCGCCGAGACCGGCGGGCAGAACGCGATGATCGTCGACAGCTCCGCCCTGCCCGAGCAGGTGGTGGCCGACGTGATCGCCTCCGCCTTCGACAGCGCGGGACAACGCTGCTCGGCGCTGCGTGTGCTCTGTCTGCAGGACGACATCGCCGAACGCGTGCTGACGATGCTGAAGGGCGCGATGGCGGAGCTCGCGATCGGCAACCCGGATCGTCTCGGTACCGATATCGGGCCGGTGATCACCGACGAGGCGCGCGCGACGATCCTCGCCCACGTCGCCGCGATGCGCGCCAGGGGGCATCGCGTGCATGCGCTCGACCTGCCGGAGGCCTGCCGCGAGGGCAGCTTCGTCGCACCCACCCTGATCGAGCTCGACGACATCGGCGAGCTCGGCCGCGAGGTGTTCGGCCCGGTGCTGCACGTGGTGCGGTTCGCGCGCGACGACCTCGACGCCCTGATCGATCGCATCAACGCCACAGGCTATGCGCTCACCTTCGGCGTGCATTCGCGCATCGACGAGACGATCGCGCGCGCGACCGACCGCATCCATGCCGGCAACATCTACGTCAACCGCACCATCATCGGCGCGGTGGTCGGCGTGCAGCCCTTCGGCGGGCACGGTCTGTCGGGCACCGGGCCGAAGGCCGGCGGCCCGCTCTATCTGCGCCGCCTGCTCGCGGCGCGCCCGCCCGAACCGGCGCTGCCAGCGGGGACCGCGCCGAGCATCACGGCGGATTGGATCACTTGGCTCGAGGCCACGGGTCACGCCGAAGCCGCGGCGCGAAGCCGTCATTACGCCCGCACGACCCGGCTCGGCGTGCGGCTCGACCTGCCCGGGCCGGTCGGCGAGAGCAACGTCTACAGGCTGACGCCGCGCGGCACGGTCCTGTGCGTGCCGGCCAGCGCATTCGGACTGCTCGCGCAGATCGGCGCGGTGCTGGCGACCGGCAACCATGCCCATGTCTTTGCGCCCACGCAGCGCGCGCTGCTCGACCGCCTTCCGGAGACGCTGCGCCGACACGTCACGATCGTGGAGCGTGCCGATGCGGCGCCCTGCGCCGCCGTGCTGTTCGAGGGTGAGACGGACACGCTGCGCGCGCTCGCGCGCGAGGTCGCCGCGCTCGACGGGCCGGTCCGGCCGGTGTTCGTGATCAGCCCCGCCTCCGTCGGTGCGGTCGCCGATGATGATCTGGCGTGTCTGCTGGTGGCGGAGCGGGCCGTCAGCACGAACACCGCCGCGGCGGGCGGCAATGCGAGCCTGATGACCATCGCCTGATCGCGACGGTCAGCGGAAGTCCCGGCTGCCGGGCAGGAAACGACCCGGCCCCGGACCGAGGCGAGGCCGTTTCGTCGGCGTGACGCGCGGATCGTTGTGCGCCGGGCGTCGCACCTCGTCGGCGCGCGCGATCGCGCCGTCCCAGGTCGCCTCCGCGACACCCTTCTCGTGCAGCGTGGCGAGCAGCGGCGTGCGGTTCTCGATTCGCCGCGCACGGATGTGGATGATCGGCGCCGCCCCGTAGTCCTGCCGCTCGATCACGCCCTCCACCACCATCAGCCGCGCGCCCAGGATCGCGGCGCGGCAGCGCCGCAGCACGTCCGGCATCACCACCAGGTTGGCCTGCCCGTGCTCGTCCTCGATGGTCACGAACACCACGCCCTTGGCGCTGCCGGGACGCTGGCGCACCAGCACGAGCCCGGCCAGGCGCACGCGCGATCCCGGTTGCGCCGCGAGCAACGCGCGCGTGTCGGCGCAGCGCAACGCCGTCAGCTCGGGCCGCAGCAGCGACAGGGGATGCGCCTTCAGCGACAGCGCGAGCGTGGCGTAGTCGGCGACCACCTGCTCGCCCTGCGTCATCGCCGGCAGGCGAGGCGCAGGTTCGGCGAACAGGTCGCCCTCGGCGCCCGCCAGCAGCGGCGTGGGCGGCGCGATCGCACGCGCCTGCCACAGCGCCGCGCGCCGCGACAGCCCGAGCGAGGCGAAGCCGTCCGCGGCGGCGAGCCGTTCGATCGGCGCGCGGTCGAGGCGGCTGCGCCGTGCCAGTTCCTCGACGCTCTCGAAGGGGCGCGCATTGCCGGCGGCGCGCGCCGCGATCAGCGCCTCGGCATCAGCCTGCTTGAGCCCCGACACCTCGCGCAGGCCGAGCCGCAGCGCGACCCCGCCCGCGCTCTCGGCGCAGGGTTCCAGCGTGCAGTCCCACAGGCTCGCGTTCACGTCCGGCGGCCGCACCACCACGCCATGGTTCAGCGCATCGCGCACGATCTGCGCCGGCGCGTAGAACCCCATCGGCTGGCTGTTGAGCAGCGCGGCCGCGAACACCGCCGGGTAATGGCACTTGATCCAGGCCGAGACATAGACGAGCAGCGCGAAGGACGCGGCATGGCTCTCGGGGAAGCCGTAGGTGCCGAAGCCCTCGATCTGCTTGAAGCAGCGCTCGGCGAAGTCGCGATCGTAGCCGCGCGCCGTCATGCCCTCGATCAGCTTGTCGCGGAAGGTGTGGATCGTCCCGACATTGCGGAACGTCGCCATCGCGCGGCGCAGCCGGTCGGCCTCGTCGGGAGTGAAGCCGGCGGCGACGATCGCGATCTTCATCGCCTGTTCCTGGAACAGCGGCACGCCGAGCGTGCGCCCGAGCACCGCCTCCAGCTCGGCCGAGGGGAATGTCACCGCCTCCTCGCCGTTCCGCCGCCGCAGATACGGGTGCACCATGTCGCCCTGGATCGGGCCCGGGCGGACGATCGCGACCTCGATCACCAGATCGTAGAACGTCCTGGGCTTCAGCCGCGGCAGCATCGCCATCTGCGCCCGGCTCTCGACCTGGAACACGCCAAGCGAGTCGGCGCGAGAGAGCATCGCGTAGACGGTCTGGTCCTCGGGCGGCACGGTCGCGAGCGTGTAGCGACGGCCGTGATGCGCGGCGATCAGGTCGAACGCCTTGCGGATGCAGGTCAGCATCCCGAGCGCCAGCACATCGACCTTGAGGATGCCCAGCGCGTCGATGTCGTCCTTGTCCCACTCGATCGTGGTGCGATCCGCCATCGCCGCATTCGCCACCGGGCAAAGCTCGATCAGCGGCCCGCGCGTGATCACGAAGCCACCGACATGCTGCGAGAGATGGCGCGGGAAGCCGACCAGCTCCTCGGCGAGCGCGAGTGTCGTCATCAGCCGATCGTCCGTGCGGTCGAGCCCAAGCGCGGCGACGTGATCGGCGGGCGTTCCCTCGCGTCCGGGGCCCCAGGCTTCCCTGGCGATGCGGCCGGTGAGGTCCTCGGACAGCCCCATCGCGCGCCCGACCTCGCGGATCGCCATGCGGTGGCGCCAGTGGATCACGGTGGCGGCCAGGGCCGCGCGCTCGCGACCGTAGCGGGCGTAGATCCACTGGATCACCTCCTCGCGCCGTTCGTGCTCGAAATCGACGTCGATGTCGGGCGGCTCGTTGCGCGCGGCCGAGACGAAGCGTTCGAACAGCAGGTCGTGCTTCGCCGGATCGACCGCGGTGATGCCGAGCGCGTAGCACACCGCCGAATTAGCCGCCGAACCGCGCCCCTGGCAGAGGATGTTCCGCGCGCGCGCGAAGCGGACGATCTCATGGACGGTCAGGAAATAGGGCGCGTAGCCGAGCCGCTCGATCAGCGCGAGCTCGTGGTCGATGCGCGCGCGCACCTCCGTCGGCACGCCGCCTGGCCAGCGTTCCGCCGCTCCCTGCCACGTGCGCGCGATCAGCGTCTGCTGCGGTGTCTGGCAGGGTTCGGCGATCTCCTCGGGGTATTCGTAGCGCAGCTCGTCGAACGAGAAGGAGCAAGCGCGGACGATGTCGAGCGTGCGCGCGAGCGCGTCCGAATGACGCCGGAACAGGCACGCGACCTCCTCCGGAGCCTTGAGGTGACGTTCGGCGTTCGCCTCCGCCGCGTGCCCGAGCGCATCGACGGTGCAGCGCAGCCGGATCGCACTCAGCACGTCGGCAAGCGGGCGGCGCGCGGGCGCATGGAAACGCACATCGCCGAGCGCGACGAGCGGCGTGCCGCAGACGGCGGCCAATGCGGAGAGATCGTCGAGCCGGCGCTGGTCGTCGCCGCGATACCGCACGCTCGCGCCGAGATGCAGCGGCAGCGCGGTGCGGCCCGCGAGGGAGGCGGCATCGGCGCGCAATCGTTCATGAAATGTTCCCAAGCCGCTTTCGGGCGGCAGCGCGACCAGCACCTGCCCCTCCGCATGCGCCAGCAGATCCTCACGGCCGATCCGGCACTCGCCCTTGGGCGCGCGCCGCCGGCCAAGCGAGATCAGCCGGCAGAGCCGGCCCCAGGCAGGGCGATCGGTCGGGTAGCAGAGGAAGGACGCGCCGTCCGTCAGGTCGAGCCGGGCGGCGGGCAGGAAGCGCAGGCCCTGCGCCTTCGCCGCGACATGCGCGCGCACCAGCCCGGCGACCGAGTTGCGGTCGGTGATCGCGAGCGCGGC
>CALKJX010000053.1 GCA_937995555.1 uncultured Elioraea sp. | reverse complement strand
CGCCGTGGTGCCGCGCGGCGAGGGACCCGCCCGGCTGGAGCCCCGGTGAGCCGGTTCACGGTGCACCTGGTCGCGGCGGCGCGGCCGAACCTGATGAAGGTCGCGCCGCTGTGGTGGGCGCTGAAGGATGAGGCCTGGTGCCGCCCGCTGCTGGTGCACACCGGCCAGCACAGCGACGCGGCGATGGTCGGCGACATCATGGCTGAACTCGGCCTGCCGGAACCGCACATCCCGCTCGGCATCGCCGCCGGCAGCCATGGCGAGACGATCGGTCGGACCATCGAGGCCTATGACCGGGTGCTGGCGGCCGCCCCGCCCGATCTCGTGGTCGTGGTGGGCGACGTGCACGCCACGCTCGCCGCCGCCATTGCCGCGATGCATCACCGCGTGCGGCTTGCCCATCTGGAGGCGGGGCTGCGCAGCGGCGACCGCACCATGCCCGAGGAGATGAACCGCATCCTCACCGACCACGCCGCCGACATCCTCTGGACAACGGAGACGGCGGCAGACGCCAATCTGCTGCGCGAGGGGATCGATCCGGCGCACATCGAGCGCGTGGGCGACATCACGATCGACACGCTGGAGGTGATGCGCCCGGCAATCGCAGCGCATCCCGGGCCGGACGCGTTCGGCGTCGCGCCCGGCGGCTACGGCGTCGTCACGCTGCACCGCCCGGCGAATGTCGATCAGCCTCGCACGCTCGCGGCCCTGCTCGCCGCCCTCGGCGAGGTCGCGCGCGACCTGCCGCTGCTGTTCCCGCTGCATCCGCGTACGCGGCGGCGGCTCGACGAGGCCGGGCTCGCGCTGCCGCCGGGCGTCCGCGCCCTGCCACCGCTCGGTTACGTCGCGTTTCTCGCCCTCGTCTCGCGCGCGGCCGTGGTGATCACCGATTCCGGCGGCGTGCAGGAGGAAACGAGCCATCTCGGAATCCCCTGCGTGACGCTGCGGCCGACCACCGAGCGCCCGGCGACCATCGTCGCGGGCACCAATCGGCTGGCCGATGCCGCCTCGCTCGCGGCGGCCGTGCGCGCGCCGCGCCCGCGTCACCCGCCGCGCCACGACGGGCACGCGCGGTTCCGCGTCGCTGCCGCGATCCGCCGTCTCGCCGGACCGTTCAGTTCCCCGGCAGGCCAAGCAGCGGCGCCAGTTCCTCGAACAGCGCCTTGAGCGCACCGAGCTGCCCCGACAGGCTCACACCCGGGCCGGGCAGCGACGGGGCAGCGGCGACCGCGCCCGCCAGGCCGGGAGGCGGGAACCGGTCCTGCATCACCTCGGTCCTGGAGAGCGAAGCCGAACCGTCGTAGTCGAAACTCGCGATCAGCGCCCAGCCCACCGCCACGCCGCCGAGCGCGCCCGCCCCCAGCGCGGCCGCGAGTTCCTCCATCTCCGTGCCCTGGCTGAGCATCGTCGCATACGCGACTCCGCGCGCGAGCCTGGAGACCTCGGCCGCTGTCAGCGTGCCGTCGCCACTGACATCCGCCCAGGCCCAGACCGCATCGATGCAGGCCGCGGCATCGCCATGCGCGCAGGCCGCCTCGATCCCGTCGAGCGCGCCGAGGAACGAGAGGCCCTCGCCGTGCAGCAATGCGAGCGGCGTCGGGAGCGCCGGGCAGCGCCGGAACGGCCGGGCCGGGGCATCGCCGGGCAGGTCGGCATCGGCGAGCTTCTCGGGCGGTTCGCGCGTCTCAAGTCCGGCCGACGTGGCACGCAGCAGCAGCCGCGTATGCTCCTCGTCGTCGCCGACCACGAGGGTGAACCCGTCACCGACCGTGCCGGTGCGCGTGATCCGCCACAGACGCTGGGTGCCGCCCGTGGGCAGCATCGCCCAGCCGCGATGGGTGGCGAACAGCATCGCCTCGGGTGCCGCGCATTCGCCCGAGATCCAGAGCCCCTGCATCGGCTCGGGCAAGGCGACATCCTGGGCGGCGGTCGGCTCTGCCCCCAGCAGCGCCGCAGCAAACACGAGATGTCCCGGTCGCATCCTGGTCCCTCCCCTCACGGTGCCAACGTGATCTCGTCGCCGGCGCACAGATCGGCACCGGCGACGCGCGCCTCCTGCCCATTGCGGAACCGGGCCGTCACGTCGTAGGCGCACACCCCCTCCTGCGGCGGCGCCAGCGCGAGCGACCGGCCGACCCCGAGGACCCGCTCGCCCAGCCGGTCCGGACCACGGCCGGCGCCCGGCGGGTCGACGTGGAGCGCGATGATCGGCGCAGGCCCCGCATTGACGAACCGCACCGAACCGGCCGCTGGCGCATCGACCCAGCCCGCCTCGATCACCAGTTCGCTGGTCCGGCAGAGGTCGACACCGGATCTCTCCTCGCGCGTGCCGTCGCCATACTTGATCCACACCGTGAAGCTGCAGCCCTGGGCGGTATCGACGTCCATGTCGATCGTCTCGCCATCCGACAGCACGCGTACGCCGAGCCGATCCTCGCCCTCATCGCGCGCGCCGTCGGGAAAGACATGGACCGTGAACACGGTGCGGCCCGAGCGGTTGATCAGTGTCACGCGCGATCCGGTCGCCCCCGGCGCCGCACCAGGGCCGACGGAGCCGGGCGTGAACTCGGCAAGATCCTCGGCGACCGTCCAGCCCGGCGCGATCGTCAGCGGCGCGATGGCGCAGAGATCGACGTTCCGCCGTTCCTCGGCGGCCTCGTTGTCGTACTCGACGCGGATGTCGTAGCTGCACCCCAGATCGGGCACCTGCGCGGTGAAGCGCGCCCCCGCCTCGAAAACCGCACTGCCGAGCCGGTCATCGAGCCACTCGTTGCCGCCGGCGGGGCGGATGTAGAGATACATGATCGTGCGCGGCCCGGCGTTGACGAGCTCGACATCCCGGTCCGGCGCTGCCGTTGGCCCGCTGCGCGCCGCGATGACCTCGCGCTCGCGGCAAATGTCCACACGCTCGCGGATATCCTCGGCGCCGTCGTCGAAGACGATGCGGATGTCGGCCGAGCAGCCGAACCCGGCCGGCAGGCGCACGACGAAACTGCGCCCCGCGGGCACCATCTCGGCGCCGAGACGGTCCGGGCCCCAGTTGCGCGCGCCCGTGCCGCCGCGGGCGACGAACAGCTCGTAGACCGTGACATCGCCCTCGTTCTTGAGCGTGAAGCTCGGTGCAGGCTGCTGGCGCTGCGCCTGCGCCGCTGCCGGCGTGTCCCAGAGCGCAGCCGCGACCAGAAGGAGACCCGCGATCACAGGCCATCGACGTTGCATCACCGTACTCTCCTCCGCGCGGCGGGCGGATGCTGGTCTACCCCTACGCGACGATGCCACGTCCCCTTCCGGGAGTGCAACCGGTCCGCCGGGCCCGGCACGCCGGATGTTGCGATCCGGTGACATGCCACCGTAGCGTGTGAGCGGACCGGCGGGGAGAGACGGCATGGACAAGGCGTTGCGCGGCAAGTTCGGCAAGCTGCTGGCCCGTTATCGGGTGACCAAGGGCAAAGGCTTCCACCTCGCCGACTATGACCCCGCCGATACGGCCGGGCTCGACTACAGCAGGGCCGAGGCGCGCGAACTGCTCGCGCGCGGCA
Organism: uncultured Elioraea sp.; assembly: GCA_937995555.1. Taxonomy (GTDB): domain Bacteria; phylum Pseudomonadota; class Alphaproteobacteria; order Acetobacterales; family Acetobacteraceae; genus Elioraea. The sequence continues at coordinate 1,983 of CALKJX010000053.1, read as the reverse complement.
CCGCGCTGCTCGCCGAGGAACAGGCCAAACTCTATGCCCAGGACCAGTGGTCGGTGCTGCTGATCCTTCAGGCGATGGATGCGGCCGGCAAGGATGGCACGATCAAGCACGTGATGAGCGGGGTGAACCCGCAGGGCTGCGACGTCTTCAGCTTCAAGGCGCCGCATGCCGAGGAGCTGGATCACGACTTCCTGTGGCGGCACGTGCGCCGGCTGCCCGCGCGCGGCCATATCGGCATCCACAACCGATCCTGGTACGAGGAGGTTCTCGTGGTGCGCGTGCATCCCGAGATCCTCGCGCGCCAGAAGCTGCCCGACACGGTGCGCGGCAAACGCCTGTTCGACCGCCGGCTCGAGGACATCGCCGCCTACGAGCGCTATCTCGCCAACCAGGGCACGGCGATCGTGAAGGTGTTCCTGCACGTCTCGCGCAGGGAGCAGAAGAAGCGCTTCCTCGAACGGATCGACCACCCAGAGAAGAACTGGAAGTTCTCCTCGCGCGACGTCGCCGAGCGGGGGCACTGGAAGGACTACATGGAGGCCTACGAGGCGGCGATCCGCGCGACCGCCGCCCCGCACGCGCCCTGGTACGTGGTGCCGGCGGACAACAAGTGGTTCTCCCGCCTGGTGGTGGCCGGCGCGCTGCTGGCGACGCTGGGTGCGCTCGACCTCGCCTTCCCCTCCCTGCCGGCGGAGGAGAAGGCAAGGCTCGCAGAGGCGCGGGCGAAGCTCGTCGCCGAGAAGGACTGATCCGCCTCAGCGCCGCGGCAGTTCCTGCTCGACCAGCTGCGCCCAGAAGGCCGCGCCGATCGGCAGGATCTCGTCGTTGAAGTCGTAGCGCGGGTTGTGCACCGGCACGCTGCCGGCACCGTCCCTGCCGCGCTGGCCGATGCGCACGAAGCAGCCCGGCACCTTCTGCGCCATGTAGCTGAAATCCTCGCCGCCCATGCGCACCGGCAGGGTGCGGTGCACCTTGCCCTCGCCCAGCAGCGCCTCGGCCGCGCGCGCCGCCGCCTCGGTCGCGTCGGGCGCGTTGATCACCGGCGGGTAGCCGCGGCGATAGTCGACGGTGACGGTGGCGCCGAAGGCGGCCGCGACCGACTGCGCGATCTCCTCCATGCGCCGCGCGATCAGGTCCTGCACCTCGGGGCTGCGCGTGCGCACCGTGCCGTTCAGCATCGCATCCTCGGGGATGACGTTGCCGGTCGAGCCGGCGTGGAACTGGGTGATCGACAGGACCGCCGGATCGGCCGGATCGATGCCGCGCGAGACGATGTTCTGCAACGCGAGCACGATGTGCGAACCGACGATCACCGGGTCGATAGCCTGATGCGGCCGCGCGGCATGACCGCCCTTGCCGGTGATGGTGATGGTGAAGCGGTCGGAGGCGGCGGAGACGGCGCCTTCGGCGACGGCCATCTCGCCCACCGGCATCTGGTAGTCGTTATGCGCGCCGAATACGCGGTCGCAGGGGAAGAGGTCGAACAGCCCCTCCTCGACCATGATCCGCCCGCCGCCCGCGCCTTCCTCGGCCGGCTGGAAGATGAAGTGAACCGTGCCGTCGAAGTTGCGTGTCTCGGCCAGGTACTTGGCCGCGCCCAACAGCATGGTGGTGTGGCCGTCATGGCCGCAGGCGTGCATCCGGCCGGGGTTGCGCGATCGGTGGGGGAAGTCGTTCGCCTCCTCCATCGCGAGTGCGTCCATGTCGGCGCGGATGCCGATGGCGCGGGGGCTGTTGCCGACCTTGAGCGTCCCGACCACGCCGGTGCGCGCGAGACCTCGATGCACGGCGATGCCCCACTCGGCGAGCTTGGTCGCGACGATCTCGGAGGTGCGGTGCTCCTCGAGTCCGAGTTCGGGATGGGCGTGCAGATCGCGGCGCCACTCGGTCAGTTCGGGCGCCATGGCGGCGAGGCGGTTCGGGACGGGCATCCAGGTCTCCTGTTCAAGCGCCGGGGGGACCACGGTGGTCCCCCCGGACCCC
>CALKJX010000052.1 GCA_937995555.1 uncultured Elioraea sp. | reverse complement strand
GCCGGGAGCGCAGGTCGATCCCCGCGATGCGTGGCGTGGCCAGGCCGATGCGCAGCTGAAGGCGATCGAGCAGCGCTCGCGCGACCTCGCGCAGCGCAACGCCGAGCTCGAAGGTCAGGGCAAGGAGATGCTCGAGCGCCTGAAGAAGCTCGAAGGCAGCGGACTCACGCCGCTGCCGCCTCCGCCCGTCACCGCCCCCGCGGCACGGCCGGGTTTCGGGCCGGATCGCCCGGGGAGCGCGCTGCCGGACGCCGGTCCGCAGCGCTTCCCACCACCACCCTTGCCGCAAGGCACGGCGCCGAGTGCTGGCCTACCCCCACCGCCCGGCGGCGTCCAGACCATGCCGACGCCCACGGGCATCGTGAGCATCGTGCTGGGGGACGTCGCAGCAGGCAAGGGTGCCAAGCCGGCCGCGGACGCGGCAGCGACCGGCTCCACCGTTCGCGACACGCGCCGCTACCTGCCCAGCGGCGCCTTCACCCGAGCGGTACTTCTCGGCGGCCTGGATGCGCCGACCGGCGGCCAGGCCCAGCGCAATCCCCAACCGGTGCTGCTGCGCCTCGCCGACAACGCGATCCTGCCCAACCAGTTCCGCGCCCGCGTGAAGGAGTGCTTCATCGTCGGCGCCGGCTATGGCGACGTGAGCTCCGAGCGCGCCTACATCCGCACCGAGTCGTTGTCGTGCGTCACCCGCGACGGCACGGCCATCGACGTGCCAGTGAAGGGCTATGTGGCGGGCGAGGACGGCAAGGCCGGCATGCGCGGACGCCTGGTGTCCAAGCAGGGGCAGATCCTTGCCAACGCGCTGCTCGCCGGCGTGGCCAGCGGCATTGGTCACGCCTTCACGCAGAGCTCCACCACGCTGTCGGTCTCGCCGCTGGGCACCACCAGCACCGTCGACCCCGGCAAGCAGCTCGAAGCCGGTCTGGGCACGGGCGTGGGCAAGGCGCTCGACCGGCTCGCCCAGTACTACATCAGCCTCGCCGAGAAGGTCTTCCCGGTGATCGAGGTCGACGCAGGCCGCAGCGTCGACGTGGTCCTCACGCAGGGCGTCGCCCTGGCCGGGACGCTGGACGCCGCCGGCACCGATCCCGACAACCTCGCGCAACTCGCCGAGCGCGCCCGCACCCTCCGGAGGAACGACGATGAAGACGACTGACGCGCGCCTCACTCTGTGCGCACTCGCTGCCAAGGCCACGTTGGCCGCGGCGCTGACCACCTGCCTGAGCGTCACGGCATGGGCGCAGCCCAGCCAACCGCCAACCACGCCCGAGCTGACCAGCCTCATCGGCCGCCTGCAGTCGCTCTACCCCTCCACCCGCTTCGGCGAGATCCGTCCGACGCCATGGCCGGGTGTTTTCGAGGTGGCGATGGGCGCCAACCTCGCCTACGTGGACGCGAGCGGCCAGTACTTCCTGTTCGGCCACCTGTACGACATGAAGGCGCAGCGCGACCTCACCGCCGAGCGCAAGGACACGTTGGCCCGCATCGACTTCAACGCGCTGCCGCTGGCCGACGCGATCAAGGACGTGCGCGGCCGCGGCTCCCGGACGCTCGCCATCTTCAGCGATCCGGACTGCCCGCACTGCCGCCGCCTGGAAGCCGAGTTGAAGGGCCTGTCCGACGTGACGATCCACACCTTCCTGATGCCGATCGCCTCCCTGCACCCGCAGGCGCGCGCGAAGGCCATCGCCGTGTGGTGCACGAAGGACCGCCTCGGCGCCTGGCAGGCGCTGATGACCCGCGACCAGGTGCCGCCCAGCGTGGACTGCGCACACCCGGTCGATCGCAACGTCGCGCTGGCCGAACGCCTCGGCGTGACCGGCACCCCGACGCTGGTCGCCGCCGACGGTCGCGTGCTGCCCAGCGCCGCGAGCGCCGAGCAGATCAACGCCTGGCTGTCGCGCTCGACCACGAGCGCCGAGGGGCCCGCGCCGGGCATCCCCGCGGCCCAGGCGACGGGCAAGGCGCCATGACGGACCTGCGACAGACCCTCGCCCTCCTCATCGGCACGACCGCCACGCTGTTGGGCGGCTGCGCGTCCACGATGAGCGGCCTCGGCGGCGAGGGCAGCTACGCCTGCAAGGCCCCGGTTGGTTCGCAGTGCACCTCGGTCTCGGGCGTGTACGCGAACTCGATCCACGGCCAGCCGCCCGCCTCCGCGCTGCCGAAGCCCGCGAAGGAGCCCACCAGCACGGCAGCCGCCACGACGATCGCCTCGGCATCCACAGCCGCTCCGGGGCTCGGCGCACCGCCATCGGCGCTCCGCTCCCAACCACGGGTGCTGCGTCTGTGGATCGCCCCGTGGGAAGACGCCGACGGCGACCTGCACGAGGCCTCGGTGGTGCACGTGTTGGTCGACACCGGCCGCTGGCTGATCGAGCGCGTCACTCCGGCGAATCGACCGCGCGTCGATGCCGTGCGGCCTCCGATCCCGTCCGCTGCGCCCGCCTCCGGCCCGGCATCGGCGAGCGAGCCCGCGTCGTCCACAGAGACAGCGCCCGATCGCTTTCCCCCGCGCACGGGACTGCTGCCCGGCAATGGTGCGACCCAGGAGCCCTGAGCGATGTGGCGCAGCCTGCTGACCGATCTGGAGTCAGTGCTCAAGGGCGCGAAGCCCGCGGACCTGATCCGCGTACCCAGGTCCGGCCCCGCATCGCGCGGCGAGGATGCCGCCGCGTTCTCCGAGTGGCTGCCGTACCGCGCCTGGATCGCGGACCGCCAGGTCTTCGTCAATCTCGACGCGCTCGGCTTCTGCCTCGAAGTGCGACCGCAATCCGGCGCCGACGAGGAGATGGCGCGCGTGCTGACCGCGCTCTACGCGGCCTCTCCGCCCGGCACCGGCATCCAGTTCCACCTGTACGCGAGCCCCGCCATCCGCGCGCCGCTGGCGCGCTACGCGAACCTGCGCGTCGCCGACGACGTCGTCCCGGAGCTCGACACCCTCGGCCGCGCCGGTAGGCACACCAACATCCACCGCACCATGGCCCGGCGCCGCGCGGGGCACTACCTGCAGGGCAGCCGGACATCGCTGCTGTCGGCGCAGAGCTACCTCTTCCGCGACTACCGGCTGGTGGTCAGCGTCTCGCTGCCCGGTAGCCCCGAGAACCTCTCGCGCCTGGAGGAGTTGCTGCTGCTGCGCGACGGCATCCGG
>CALKJX010000051.1 GCA_937995555.1 uncultured Elioraea sp. | reverse complement strand
CGGCGCCGGTCAGCCCCGACGCTTGGCCTTGGCGCGCTTGGCCAGCATGTCGTCGTAACGGTCCGCCGGCAGAATCAGCAGCACCCGGTCCCCGGCATGGACCTGATCGGTCTCGGAGGGCAGGACGAAGCTGTCGCCGCGGAAGATCGCGAGCGGCTTCACCCCGCGCGGCAGGTCCTTCAGCACCTCCCGCTCCGCGTCCTCCATGGTGGCGATGAAGGTGAACAGCCGGAACCCGGCGGGGATCATCTGCTCCGCGCCGGTGCCCGCCCCGCCCTCGACGCGGTCGGCGATCGCCTGCGCCATCGTCCGCTCGGGCACGAGCAGCTCGGTCAGCCCCACCTCGATAGCCACGTTCTCAAGTTCGGGATCGGACACCTTGGGAAGCACGCGCTGGAACCCGACCGACCGGCCGACGAGGGCGGCGAGGATGTTGTCCTGGTCGCCATTGGTCAGGGCGAGCAGCGCCTCGCACTCGTCGGGCGAGGTCTCCTTCAGGATCGAGGGACGGATGCCGTCGCCGGCGACGAAGGCGGCGTCCAGCCGCTCGCCGAGCTCGTCGATCCGGGCCCGGTCGCGCTCGACGATCACCACCTCGTGGCCCCGCCGCGTCAGCGACTCCGCGGTCGCCACCGCCAGGTTGGACGCGCCGACGATCACCACCCGCATCGCATCATCTCCCCTCGTCCTGACGCCGGCCGATCCAGGTGCGCGGATAGGCCAGCACCAGGAAGGCAACGATCTCGAGCCGGCCCACCAGCATCGTCGTGGTCAGCACCAGCTTCAACCGCCAATCGAGCGCATGCGCGGCGACCCCGGCCGAGGCGCCGCAGGTCGATAGCGCCGAGGCGCAGTCAAAGAGCGCATCGACCGGGCCGATCCCGGCGGCCAGGAAGACGCCCCAGCTCAGCGTCAGCATCACCGCGAACAGCGTCACCACGGTCGCGGTGCCGCGGATGAGGTCGGCCTCGCCCGCACGGGTCGGGATCACCGCGTGCGGTGCGAGCGCCGTGCGCGCGATCGCGCTGCGGATCAGCCGCAGCATGGCAATGAGCCGGAACATCTTGATCCCGCCCGCGGTCGAGGCGGTGTCGCCGCCGAGCAGCATCTGCACCGTCATGACGAGTTTCGAGGCAGGATCGAGCGCCCCGAGGTCCAGCGTCGAGAACCCCGTGGTCGCCTGGCAGGACACCGACATCAGGGCGGCATCCCAGGCCGCCTCGCGCCAGGGCAGGCCCGAGAGCAGCGTCATGGTGCCGAACAGCACCGCCGTGCCGACGATGCAGAGACTTGCGAAGGCACGCAGTTCCGGTGCGCCGAGCACCTCGCGCCAGCGTCCTTTGCGCAGCTGCGGCCAGATCAGGAACGAGATCGCGCCGAGCGCGCCGCCCAGCATGCCGACCGCCTGTACCATGCGACCGCCGACACCGCCGAGGCTCGCATCGGCGGTCGAGAAGCCGCCGCCGCACACCGTCGTCAGGCCGTGCAGCAGCGCGTTCCATGGATCCAGCCCGGCCGCCAGATAGAGCCCGATCCCGGCCAAGGACAGCGACCCGTAGACGATCGTCATCGTGCGCATCCAGGCGCGCGAGCCGAGCATCACCTCCTCGGCGGTGAGCTGGTAGGACAGCCACCGTCCCGCCACCGCGCCTCGCTCCAGCGTCAGGAACAGCGCGAGCAGCACGATCATCAGCCCGCCCGACCACTGCCCCCAGGCCCGCGCGAACAGGAACGACCACGGCTTGTTCTCCACGCTGTCGAGGGTCGAGAGCCCGGTGGTGGTGACCGCCGAGACGCCCTCGAACAGTGCGTCGATGAAGGGCACGCCCTCGGCCCACCAGGGCAGCGCCAGGGCGGCCGAGCCGAGCGCGAAGGCAAGCGCCGAGAGCACCATCGCCTCGTTGGCCTGCGGTACCGCGGCCGTCTTGCCGCGCGACAGCACCACCCAGAGGCCGATCAGAGCGGCCAGCACGGCCGCGTGCGCACCGGCCCCCGCCCACTCCCGGTCGATCAGCGCCACGAGCACCAGCGGCGCGTTGATCCCCGTCAGCAGCAGCGCGACCCGCCCGGTCAGCCGCGTGAGCACGCGCGGGCGGACGGCGAACGACAGGGTGGCGGTCGAGGCCAAGGCTCACCCGCCGCGTGTGCTGTCGCGGTGTGCCAGTGAGCGGTTCACTCGGCAGGCAAGGGCGAGGATCGTGGCGGAGGACACGTGCGGCAGATCGCGGCGGATTCGGACGGGTTGCGGGTCGGGCCCGGACCCTAGCACGTGTCCCGCACCCTGCACGCCGATTGACGCGACCCGCCGGTCTGTGTCCGATTGCCGCAACGGACGGGCGGAGCATCGCCCGGGTGTGGAGCGAAGGGAGGACCGCAATGCTGACACGTCGCGGCACATTGGCGCTCGCCGGCGGACTCGGTGCAGGACTGCTCGCACGCCCGGCGATCGCCCAGACGCGCACGATCCCTGGCCTGCCGGGCACCATGGTCTGGTCCGTCTATGACGTGGGCTCGACAGGCTATGTCGAGGCGTCGGCGATCGCGGACGCTTTCGGCCGCGCCTTCGGCACGCGCGTGCGGTTGCAGCCCTCCGGCACCTCGATCGGGCGCATCCTGCCGCTGAAGCAGAAGCGCGTCAGCCATGGCTGGCTCGCCAACGAGCTCTACTTCGCGGTCGAGGGGCTCTACGAGTACGCCACGCTCGACTGGGGGCCGCAGGACTTCCGCACGCTGGCCGGCCGCAAGAACTCGTTCTCGGTGGTGGCGACCAGGGAGAGCGGCATCACCAAGCCCGCCGATCTCAAGGGCAAGCGCATGTCCTATGCGCCGGCGAACTCCTCGGTGAACATCAAGGTCGAGCCGATCCTCGCCTTCGCGGGCCTCACCTGGAGCGACGTGCAGCTGGTGCAGGTGCCCTCCTATGGCGCCAGCCTGCGCGCGCTGATCGAGGGCCGCGCCGACTGCGCCGGTGCGGCGCCGGCGGCGGCCGCGCTGCGCGAACTCGAAGCCTCGCCGCGCGGGATCTCCTGGGTGCAGCTCGATCCGAACAATGCCGAGGGTTGGGCGGCGGCCAGGCGTGTCGTTCCCTTCGTCGAGCCGTTCCAGGAGCCGATCGGTGCCGGGCTCTCCGAGGCGAACCCGGCCTGGCTGATGGGCTACCGCTATCCGATGATCACCGTGCCCGCGGACGCGCCCGGCGAGGAGGTCCATGCGCTGATGAAGGCGCTCGCCGAGACCTTCGATCTCTACAAGGGCGTCAATCCGATCATGCCGCGCTGGGAGATGGCGCTCGCCGGCACGCCGCCGATGGATGCGGCGTTCCACGACGGGGCGATCCGCTATCTGCGCGAGGCCGGGCAGTGGACGGCCGACCACCAGTCCTGGCAGGACACGATGCTGAAGCGTCACCGGGCATTGCAGAAGGCCTGGGCCGAGTTCCTGCCGGAGGCGCGCAGCCGCAATCTCTCCGAGCAGGACCTGGGCAAGGCGTGGGGCGAGCGCCGCACGGCCGCACTGGCGGCGCTCAGCTGAGGTCCATTCCGTGACAGGCCCTGGCGCAGCAGCGGCCGGGGCACCGGAGGAGCCGCCGTCCAGGCTGCACGGCGCGGCGTTTGCCGCCGCGTTCGTGCTGTCGGCGGCTGGGCTCGCGATCACGGTCAATCAGGTGTTCAACCTGGGGCTGTTCGGCTTCCGCCCGGTCAGCACCGCGTTCCACTACCTGGTGATCGGCCTGTTCGGCGCGATCGCGCTGCTGGCCTTCCCGGCCACGCGCCGCCACGCGCGCCGTGTGCCCTGGTTCGACTGGGCGCTCGCGGCTGCGCTGGCCGGGCTCGGGATCTGGCTCGCGGCCTCGGCGCTGACCATCCAGTTGCGCGGCTGGAACGCGGCCGCACCGTTCTGGCCGACCGTGCTGGCGGGCGTCTTCACCGCGATCGTGCTGGAGGGCGTGCGACGGACCGGCGAGACCATCCTGTTCTTCGTCTGCCTCGTCTTCGGCGCCTATCCGCTGTTCGCGGACTCCATGCCCGGATTCCTTTGGGGCGTGCAGCTCGACCTGCCGGGCACGATCCAGGAGCACGTGTTCGGCACCGAGAGCGTGATCGGCATCCCGATGCAGGTGGTCGCCGACATGCTGATCGGCTTCCTGGTGTTCGGGGTGGTCCTGTCCGCGACCGGAGGTGCCGCGTTCTTCATGAACTTCGCCCTCGCGCTGATGGGCGCCAGCCGCGGCGGGCCGGCCAAGGTGGCGGTCGTCTCCTCGGCGCTGTTCGGCATGCTCTCGGGCAGTCCGACCTCGAACGTGCTGACCACCGGCACGCTGACCATCCCGACCATGAAGCGCTGCGGCTATCCGGCCCACTATGCCGGCGCGGTGGAGGCCTGCGCCTCCACCGGCGGGGCCTTGATGCCGCCGGTGATGGGGACGGCCGCCTTCATCATGGCGAGCTTCCTGAACGTCCCCTACGCCGAGGTCGTGCTGGCGGCCGCGCTGCCCTCGGCCCTCTACTACCTCGCGCTCTTCCTTCAGACCGACCTGTTCGCCGCGCGGAACCACCTGCACGGCGTGCCGCGCGAGGAGATCCCGCCGCTCTGGCCGACGCTCGCGGGCGGCTGGTACTACCTCGCCGCGATCATCGGGCTGACGGTGCTGCTGATCGTCTACCGGATCGAGGCGCAGGCGCCGTTCTGGGTCTCGCTGTTCCTCCTCGGCGTCGCCGTGCTGCGCCGGCGCGCGACGGGGTTCGGGCTGCGCACGTTCGTGCGCCTGGTCGTCGAGTCCGGCGAGGCAGTGGCGCGGCTGGTGTCGCTGATCGCCGGGATCGGGCTGATCATCGGCGGGATGTCGGTGACCGGGGTGGCCAACTCGTTCTCGCGCGAGCTCGTGCAGCATGCCGGTGACGACATCGCACTCCTGCTGTTCTTCGGGGCGGCGACCAGCTTCATCCTCGGCATGGGGATGACGGCCTCGGCCTGCTACATCTTCCTCGCGATCGTGCTTGCACCCGCGCTCATGACGGCCGGGCTCGATCCGATGGCCTCGCATCTCTACGTGCTCTACTGGGGCCTGGTCTCGTTCATCACGCCCCCCGTGGCGCTTGCCGCGATCGCAGCGGCCTTCGTTGCGAAGGCAAATCCGATGAAGACGGCGGTGACCAGTCTGCGCATCGGCATCCTGCTGATGCTGCTGCCGGTGTTCTTCGTGCTCCAGCCGGCGCTGATCCTGCGCGGCGAGGTGGGCACGATCCTGCTCGCGGCCGCGACGGCCTCGGTCGCGATCCTGATGCTGGCCGCGGCCTTCGAGGGCCACCTCTATCGCGTCGGTGCGCTCGCACCCTGGACCCGCGTGGTGCTGGGCGCCGGCGCGCTGCTGATGCTCGCCCCCGAGCCCACCACCGATCTGATCGGGCTCGGCATCGTCGCTGCGGGGGTCGTCGCCGCGACGCTTGCGCGCCCTGCCACCCGCTCAGGGTGAACGGACACGCACCTCGGCGGCCACGGACGCGCCCTCGGCATCGATCACGGTGACGCGATAGAAGCCTGGTCCTTCCGGCTGCCACGCCGTGTCGCGGCGATGGCGCGGCGAGGCGATCGGCGCGCCATCGACCAGCCAGGTGAGCGGCCGCTGCCCGCCCGCGGCGCGCAGCGTGACCGAGGCGCCGTCGGCGAGCGACGCACCCTGCGGTGGGAACACCAGCCGCAGCCGGTCCGCGCGAGGCTCGCCAAGCCGCGCGAGCGCGGGCGCCGCCGGCAGCGGCTGTGCGTCGGGCAGCGGTCCGGGATCGGGCAGCAACGCGAAGACGCGCAGCATCAGCGGTGTCGCCGTTGCGCGCCCGGTCTGGCCTGGCAGCGGCGTGCCGTCCGGCCGCCCGACCCAGACACCCACCGTGTGGGTGGCCGAGACGCCGAGCGCCCAGGCGTCGCGATGGCCCCAGGAGGTGCCGGTCTTCCATGCGATGCGCGGCGGATGAAGCTGCGGTGGCATTCCCGGGGGCGGCGTGCTCGCGGCCAGGATCGTACGCACCGCGCCCGCCGCCTCGCGCGAGACGAAGCGTCGCCGCTCCGCCGCGTCGCCCTTCCGCCAGACCGGCGCCGCAACGGTGCCGTCCTCCGCGAGTGCCGCAGCGAGCGCGGTCGCCTCCATGAGCGTCGTGCCGAACCCGCCGAGCGCCACCGGCAGCCCGGGTCCCGCATCGGCAGGAGGAAGTCGCGGCGGCGCTCCTGCCCGCTCCAGCGCCGCGACGAAGGCGAGCGGGCCGAACGCGTCCGCGACCGCGACCGCCGGCAGGTTGAGCGACAGGCGCAGCGCCTCCGCGGCCGTGACCTCGCCGGTGAAGCCGCGATCGAAGTTCTCGGGCGCGTAGCCGTCGAACCGGCGCGGCAGGTCGGCGATGCGGGTCTCCGGCCGGAGCGCGCCCGCATCGAAGGCGAGGGCGTAGAGGAACGGCTTGAAGGCCGATCCCGGCGAACGCACGGCGCGGGTGAGATCGAGCGTGCCCGCGCGCGTCTCTCCCGGCACCGCGCCGAGATGCGCCGCCACGGTCCGGTCCGCGTTGCGCAGCACGACCACGGCGAGATTGGCGCGTTCGTCGAGCGAGGCCGCCATCTCCGCGCCGAGCCGTTCCAGCGCGGCCTGCAACGGGGCGTCGAGCGTCGTCGCGACGCGGCCCCCGCCGGCATCGCGCGCGGCGAGATGCCAGGCGAGGCGCGGCATCTCGTTTCGTGCGGTACGGACCGGCGTCGCCTGCGCATCGGCAACCTCGCGCGGGGACAGCGCGCCGGCATCGCGCGCGATCTCCAGCACACGGTCCCGCGCCGCCGCCGCGCGTTCGGGGAAGCGATCGGGGCGCAGCGCCGAGGGCCGCTGCGGCAGCGCGACCAGCAGCGCGAGCTCCGCCGGATCGAGCCCCATCGGCGGCCGCCCGAACAGCGCCAGCGCAGCCGCGCGCACGCCTTCGAGGTTGCCGCCGAACGGCGCGAGCGTCAGCCACAGCCCGAGGATCTCGTCCTTGGTGTAGCGCGCCTCCAGCTGGACGGCGCGCGCGATCTCGATCGCCTTCGATAAAGCCGTGCGGGGCCGCGGTTCGAGCAGACGCGCGACCTGCATGGTGATCGTGCTGCCGCCCGACACCACGCGCCCGTGTACGACCGCCTGCGCAGTCGCACGCGCGAGCGCCAGCGGATCGACGCCAGGGTGGTACCGGAACCGCGCATCCTCGCGCGCGAGCAGCATCGCGATGAAGACGGGCGGCACGTCCTCGACGGCGGTGCGGAGCCGCCATACCCCGCCCGAGGCAGGAAAGACCGAGAGCGTCGCGCCGTCGCGATCGGTCACCTCCGCCGAGAGGTCCCGCGCGCGCGACAGGTCGGGCGGGAAGGCGCGGTCGAGACCGACGATCCCTCCGACCAGCAGCGCGACCGCGAGCGCCGCGCGGCGCATGTCAGTCGGCCGGCGCCACCGTGATCCGCCCGGTGTTCTGGCGCGCGAAGAAGCGCGGCTTGTACATGTCGGTGAGCACCGCACCGGGTAGCTCGAACCGGCCCGGCGTCACCGCGCGGATCAGGAAGGCGAGCTTGAATGCGGGCTCGTCCGGCGAGAGGTCCACCTGCGCCACCAGCCGATCGTCGCGCAGCGCGAGCGCGCGCGGCCGCGTGAGCTCGCCGAGGAACGGAAAGGCCGCCACCTCACCGGGGCCGAGCCGCGCCGGCTCCGCCTCCCAGCCCGCCGGCAGGCCGTGCACCAGCAGCGCCTGGTGCATCACACGGGTCTCGGCACGGCCCTCGATCACCAGGATGAACACGTCGTTCTGGCGCAGCGTGTCGAGGTTCACCGGACTGCCATCGCGGTTGAGGAAGTTGCGCCGCACGGTCAGACCGTCGCGCGCGGCGCGAGGCGCCTGGGTCGTGATGCCGGTCGCGGCGATCGAGGGCCAGATCCCCGCGCGCCCCATGTTGCGCAGCGCCACCGGCAAGGCACCCGCATCGCGCGCGAGGGTTGTGAGCACGGCGGGCGGGCGTTCGCGGCCATCGACCGCGAGTGCTGCCGGCTGGCCGTCGCGGCCGAGCATCGCGCCGGCCGCGACCAGCCAAGCCTGTTCCTGGGTGGAGGTGCGCGCGGGCTGGATCTGATCCGCCGGCAGCCGGTCGATCAGCGCGGGGATGCGCTCGGCGAGCACGCCCGATTCCTTGACCAGCACGATCATCGCCGCGGCATCGCGCAGCGTGGTGCCGTAGTCCTGCCACCACCAGTCGCGCGCGGGGTCGGCGGTGGCGTCGCGCAGCAGCGCCTCTCCCCTCCCCCGCTCGCCCATGCGGATCAGCGCGGCGCCGAGCTGCGCGCGCGCCATCCCCGTGGGCAGACGTTCCGCGCCCTGATCGGCCAGCACGCGCGCGGCCCCCGGACGCGGCCTGCCCCCCATCGCCAGCACGTTCAGGGCATAGGCTTGCGCGGCCCGGTCCCAGGGCTCGCGCGCGGGATCGTCGGTGAGGCTCGCGAGATAGCGCAGCGCGTCCTCGAGCGGCGCGTCGGGCACGGCGGCACCCGCCGCGCGGGCACGCAGCAGGAACTCGACCGCATAGGCCGAGAGCCACGGCTCGGCCTGATCGTTCGCGCTCCACAGCCCGAACGCGCCGTCGAAGCGCTGCTTGTCCAGCACCTGGCCGACGAGGGCCTGCAGCCGCGCGCGACGGTCCGTGCCGATGAGCACCTCGTCATCGAGGAAGACCAGCGGGAAGCCCTTGCTGACGGTCTGTTCCAGGCAGGCATGGGGCCAGAGATCTAGCGTGCGCGACAGCGCCGCGAGATCGACCGGCGAACCGGTGTTGACCGTCACGGTGACCCGCGCCGTCCCCGGAATGAACGGCGCGAGCGCATCGCGCCCGACCGTGAGCGTCTGCCCGGCCGGAAGTTCGCGTCGGCTGAGCGTGGTGACCGGCGGACGCGCCGGGCGCACCGTCATCGGGAACACGCGGGTCGCACTGAACCCGTCCGGCCCCTCGGCGCGCAGCGTCACGGTGCCCACACCCACGCCCGTGCCGCGCAGGCCGAACAGCACGCGACCGCGCGCATCACGCGCGAGCGTCAGCGCCTGCGGCCCGCCATCGATCGCGAGCGGGCCATCGGCCGTGACGGCGACGCGCATCTCGCCCCCAGGCAGTTCGACGTTGTGCAGCGAGACGGCGAGGCGCGCCTCGTCGCCGGGGGCGAGGAAACGGGGCAGAGCGGGTTCGGCAACGAGCCGGTCGCGCACCGGAACCGAAACCGCAGCCGCCCCCGTGCGCGCGGCATCCCAAGACACCGCCATCAGGCGAAGCGCGGTGTTGACGTCCGGCACATCCAGCGTGAACCGCGCCGTGCCGTCGGGGCCGGCCGCTATCGGCCCCAGCACCGTGCTCGCGATCACGAACGGGATCGCGGGCAGGGCGGCGCCCGCATCCGCGTCGTCGCCGCCCTGGCGCAGCACGCCCACGCCGCCCTCGGCCGGCGCGATCAGCCGCCCGTAGTCGTCGCGGATGTCGATGCCGAGCCGCCGCTTGCCGGTGAACCAGCCGGCGGGGTCGGGCGAGGCATGGCCGGTGAGCCGCAGGATACCCTCGTCCACCGCGGCAAGCAGCACCTGCGCGCCCGGGGCCGCGCGCACCGTCACCTCGGCCGGCGCGCGCGGGCGCATCAGCTCGGGCGCCTGCACGGCGACGGGAACCGTGCGCGGCGCAGGATCAAGCCCGAGCCAGGCAAGCCCGAGCGCGCGCACGGGATTCGCCCCCGCCTCGGCGCGGCCGCGCAGCAGCGTCACCGCGGCATAGGCGCCCGGCCCCCATGCCGGATCCGTCGGGATCTCGACCGTGGACGCGCCCTGCGGCACGCGCAGCGTCCGCACCGCGTGCACGCGGTCGGTCAGCACCAGCACGGTCGCGAGCCCGGCATAGGGCGCCTCGATGCGCACCCGGGCCGTCTCGCCGCGCCCATAGGCGGGCTTGTCGGCCGCGACGTCCAGCATGTCCGGCGTGTCGCCGAGCCCGGCGGTCGGCACGAAACCGACACGGAACCGCACCGAGGTCGCGGCAAGGCTGTCGCCGTCGGAGACCTCGATCCGGTAGCGGCCCCAGTCGAGCCGGCGCGACACACGCAGCGGCTCGGCGGCAGCGGCGGCGAGATCGCGCGCCTCCACCGGCTCGTCGCGCCAGACGAGCTCGTAGCGCGCAAGCCGCTCGCGGATCACCACGCGCCAGTCGGGCCGTTCGCGCACGAGGCGCAGGTGCAGGCGCCGCGCGGCGATGCGGTTGCCCTCGGCATCGAAGGCCGCGACCTCGAACGCGGCGTCGCTGCCGGCCTCGACCGCGCCGCGCGCGAACAGCGGACGGATGCCGATCAGCCGCGAATGGGCCCGCACAGGCACGGTGGCACGGGCGCGCGTGGGCCGCCCGCCGGGCTCGGACACCTCGATCGCGACGGTCGCGCGCAAGGGCCGCGTGGTGTCCGGCGCGCGCGGCAGCAGCAGCGTGGCGGTGGTGCGGCCCTGCGCGTCGGTGTCGGGCAGCGCGAGGTCCTCACGGATCGTGTCGGGCGTGTCCTCGATCAGGCCGAAGCGCCACTCGGCGAGCTGCGGGAACGGCTGCGGGTCGGGCGCGATCGTGATCTCGCCGCGCGCGGGCAGGCCGGAAGCCGGCGGGCCGTAGAGGAAGCGCGCGGTCACCGGCAGCGCGAGCGGTGTCGCCGGCACGAGCGGGCCCGGCGCGGCACCGATCTCGACGGCGAGACGCTCGGGGACGAAATCCGCGACCTCGAAGGAGACGCGGCCGATCGGCGCGGCGCGCGGATCGGCGAGCGCCTCGACCGTCCAGGTGCCCTGCGGCGCGCCGTCCGAGAG
The DNA here is from genome assembly GCA_937995555.1 of uncultured Elioraea sp. Taxonomy (GTDB): domain Bacteria; phylum Pseudomonadota; class Alphaproteobacteria; order Acetobacterales; family Acetobacteraceae; genus Elioraea. The sequence continues at coordinate 7,370 of CALKJX010000051.1, read as the reverse complement.
CGCGATCGCCGAGGTGCGGCCGCCGGACGGATCGGGCTGCGGCACCATCTCGGTCGCGATCGTGCCGTTGGGGCGGCGCAGCCGCAGCGTGAGCGGCACGGAGGCCGCGTCGCCCGAGGCATCGCGCAGCAGCGCGAGCAGGTTCACCGTCTCGCCCGGGCGGTAGATGCCGCGCTCGGTCCAGAGCCAGGCATCGAGCGGTCCGGGATGCGGACGCCCCTCCACGCCGCGGTCGGAGAGATCGAAGGAGGCGGTGTCGAGATCGAGGAAGGCGAGATCGCCGTCGGAACCGCGCGCGGTGACGTGGCGTGGTGCGGCCCCGCCCGTGCCGCGCAGCGCCGGGGCGGCGATGCGCGCGACACCATCGGCGTCGGTCTGCACCACCGCAAGCTCCTCGTTGTCGCGCGCCACCACGGCGATGCGCAGATCGGCAAGCGGCCGGGCATCGGAGAGCGAACGCGCGAGCACCGTCAGACCGTCCGCGCCGCGCAGCACGGTGAGCCCGATATCCGTGAGCACGAACCACTGCGTCGCCACCTCGCCCCAGGACGGGAACGGCGTGCCGTCGCCGGGCGCGGCGGTGAGCGCGAACAGCCCGGGCGCGGCCCCGGCCAGCATCGGCGCGAGGTCAAGCACCGTGCGGGCAACCACGTTGCGTTCCCACTGCGGCACGGAGAGCGTGCCTTCCCAGATCAGCCGCCCCCCACCCTCGGCGAGGGTCTGCGCCGACCATTGCGAGAGCGAGCGGAACGCACGGCCGGTGTCGCCGATCTGGCCGGCGAGCCCGCGCTCGCCGACGCGGTAGAGCTTGACCGCGACCGCGGAGAGATTGACGGTCCCGACCGCGAGGCGCGGCGCATCGCTCTTGGGCAGCACGAAGGCGCCGGATTGCAGCACCACGCGCGGCGCGCGGTCGGGCATCGCCACGGCGAGCGTGGTCGCGCGGCGCAGCGTCGCGCCGTCCGCTCCGGGCAAGCCTTCGCGCAGCGTCACGTCCCAGCGCCGGCCATGCGCCAGCCCGGCGACGCACAGCCGGTTACCCTCGGCGGTAACCGCCGTGCGCGCCGGGGGCTCGACGCGCACCCAGTCGGCCCAGCCGATGTCGCGCCGCGGCGACAGGGAACCGGCGAACTCGACGCAGGCGCGCGGCGGATCGCTCTCGGGTTCGGTGACGATGCGGCGCACCGCCAGCCCGACGCTGCGGCGAAGCTCGGCGAGGCGCTGGCGATGGGCCGGATTCGCCGGGTCGCGCTCGATCACCGCCTCCAGCGCCTCGATCGCCTGGGCCGGGCGGTCGAGCACGTGCTGGAACACATCGGCGATGCGCAGGATCGAGGGGATCTCCGGCGCGCCGCCCGGCACCATCATGAAGGCCTGCCACGCCGCCTGGAGCGCGCGGTTGCCGTCGGGCGGGGTGCGCCGCTGCCAGGCCTCGGCAAGGGCCAGCCAGTGCCGATCCTCGACCGAGCCGAGGCGGATGCGCGCCTCGAGCGCCGTGACGGCCTCCGACCAGTTGCCGGCGCGGATCGCGGCATCGGCGCGCCGGTCGGCCTCCGCGCGCGCCTCGGCGGACGAGGGCGCGCGCGCGGCGAGGGTGCGCGCGTAGGCGTCGGAGTCCGCGCCCAGTCCGGGCACCTCGAAAGCGAGGGCCTGGCCGCCCAGCCCCAGCGCGAGGAGCAGGGTTGCGAGAAGACGACCGATGCGCGTCATGGTCCGCCGCCTTGAGCGTTGCCTGGGCGCGCAGGATCGCAGGAGAGACCGGGCGCCGTCCACCACGACGCCCGGGCATGGGTCACCCGGTCAGGGCGCGCGCGACTTCAGGAGGTCGCGGATCTCCTCGAGCAGCACCTCGCTCTTCGACGGCGCGGGCGGGGCGGCTTCCGCCTCCTTGGCCTTGAAGCGGGAGAGCACCTTGATCAGCCAGAAGATCGCGAAGCCGACGATGACGAAGTTGATGATCGCGTTGATGAAGGTGCCGATCGCGAGCACGGCCGCCCCGCCCTCGCGCGTCGCCTCCAGCGTCGGCATGCGCTCGCCCGACAGCACGATGAACACGTTCGAGAAGTCGATCCCGCCCATCAGCAGGCCGAGCACCGGGTTGAAGATATCCTTCACCAGGCTGCCCACGATCGCGGTGAAGGCCGCACCGATGATGATGCCCACGGCGAGATCGATGACGTTGCCGCGCATGATGAAGGCCTTGAACTCCTTCACCCAGGCGGGCTGCTGCGGCAGCGAAGGCGGCATGCGAAGTCTCCCCTCTTGGCGCCGCCCCTGCGGCGAGATGCCGGCAGTATAGTCGGGGAGACGTACCGTTCCGCAAGCGTGCGCCGTTAGCGCAGCGCGCCGTCGCGGATCAGCACGATGTGGCTGCGCAGCTGGTAGAGCGGCTGGGCGTGGGTGAGCGGCACGCGCACGCGCGCGACCCGCTCCTGCAACGCGTCGAGCTCCGCCAGCGCGTGCTGCCGCTCCTGCTCGTTGCGTGCCTCCTTGAGCGCCGTTTCCAGCCGCTTCACATGGCGGTACCAGCGATACACCTTGCGGTCGATCTGCCAGCGCCAGAGCGGCGGCGCGATCCGCGAGAGCGGGATGGCGATCGTCAGCAGCGGGATGATCAGCACCCACATCCGCTCGATCCAGACCGCAACCCAGAACGGCAGGTAGCGCTTCAGGAACCCGGGCCCATGGCGCAGATAGCGCGCGGCATCGGCATTGAGAGGCCAGTCGGTCGGGTCGGCCGAGGGGAACCGCCCGGCCGGGGCGAAGAGCTGCCGGCCGCGATGCGTCTCGGTGAACGCCTCCATCAGCAGGGCGACGATCTGCGGGTGGATCGCCGCATGCGCGACCACCTCCGCCATCGGCGCAACCATGACGACATGCTCGGACGGCAGATCCTCGGCGAGGTCGACCGCCCCGGCCGGCAGCACCACGCGGGTCAGGTACGGGAAGGCGGCCACATAGGCATCGGCGCGCGGGCCGAAATCGACCAGCGTGACCTCGGGCACGCGCAGCAGATGCGTGATCGCCGCCGTCGGCCGGGCCGAGACGAACACGGCGGCATCCGCCCTGCCCTCGACCAGCGCCTCGGCGGCCGCCATGCCGGTGAGGGGCAGCAGCACGGCGTCGTCGGGCCCGATCCCGTTGGCGGCGAGCAGACGCAGCGCAAGTGCGCGTGTGCCGCTGCCCTCCGGGCCGATGGCGATCCTGACCCCGCGCAGTTCGGCCACGCGCAGGTCCGGCTGCCGGCCGCGCACGAACACCCAGAGCGGCTCATAGAACACCGCGCCCAGGCTTTCGAGGCCGGGATACTCGGCCTCCCCGCCCACGCCGCCCTGGACCAGGGCGATGTCAACCTCGGGCGGGTCGACGCTGAGCAGGCGGAGGTTCTCGATCGAGCCCTCGGTCGGGCGCAGGCGCAGCGTGATGCCCTCGCGCGCGAGCAGCCGGGCCCAGGCCTCGGCGGCGGCGTGATAGGCGCCGCCGGGCGCGGCCGTGGCGACCACGACCTCGCGCGGCGGCGGCGGCGCGACGAAGCGCCAGGCGAAGGCGATCGCGCCGAGCACAACGAGGGCGATCAGCGCGTAGACCCACAGGAAGGCGCGAATCGCCGCCCACATGCAGGGAAGCTACCACATGCAGGGAAGCTAGCAGAGCCGGTGGCCGTGAAGCTCTCGGTCGTCTGCTCATATAGTAGGCAGTATGATCATCATGCATTCACTGAGATCCGAGTCGGCCCCTGAGTGCAGCCAAATTCGGCAACACTCTCGTGGCACAGGGTTCGCTTCTCCCTGTCCTGCCCGGCGCTACGTCGGGCCATCGGGGCTTCAGAAGACGACAGGGGTCATGGCCATGGGCGTGTTCGACGATCCGTTCGATCCGACAGGGCGTCCATGGTCCTGCCCGTGCGGACGGCACGCCTCGGTGGCCGAGCACGAGGCCGCGCTCACCTGCGAGCCCGTCGCTGCCGATGTCGACGCGCTGACCGCCCGCACGGTGGAGACCGCCGTGGCGCGCGCGGTGTTCGGCACCGAGACGCGCCGGCGCGCCTTTCTCGGCCTGGTCGGCGAGGCGACCGCCGCGGCCGCGCTCGCCGCCGCCTTCCCGCTCGCCGCGGCCAGGGAGGCCTTCGCCCAGGCCCCGCGCCGGATCGAGAAGCGCGACCTCAAGGTGGGCTTCATCCCGATCACCTGCGCCACGCCGATCATCATGGCCCACCCGATGGGCTTCTATGCCAAGCACGGGCTGAACGTGGAGGTGATCCGCACGGCCGGCTGGGCGGTGATCCGCGACCGCGCGATCAACCGCGAATACGACGCCGCGCACATGCTCTCGCCGATGCCGCTCGCGATCACCCTCGGCGTCGGCTCGGCGCCGATCCCCTGGACCATGCCCGCGGTGGAGAACATCAACGGCCAGGCGATCACGCTCGCCAACAAGCATCGCGAGCGGCGCGATCCGAAGGACTGGCGCGGCTTCCGCTTCGCCGTGCCGTTCGACTTCTCGATCCACAACTACCTGCTGCGCTACTACGTCGCCGAGGCCGGGCTCGACCCCGACCGCGACATCCAGATCCGCGCCGTGCCGCCGCCCGAGATGGTCGCCAATCTGCGCGCGGACAACATCGACGGCTTCCTCGGCCCCGATCCGTTCAACCAGCGCGCGGTGTTCGACGGCGTGGGCTTCATCCACATCCTGACCAAGGAGTTGTGGGACGGGCACCCCTGCTGCGCCTTTGCCGTCAGCCGCGAGTTCATCACGCAGAACCCCGGCACCTACCATGCGCTGCTGCGCGCGATCGTCGAGGCGACCGCGTATTCCTCGAACCCCGCGAACCGGCGCGAGGTGGCGGCCGCGATCGCGCCGCAGAACTACCTCAACCAGCCGGTCACCGTGGTCGAACAGGTGCTGACCGGCACCTTCGCCGACGGGCTCGGGCGCGTGCAGCGCGTGCCGAACCGGATCGACTTCGATCCGTTCCCCTGGCATTCCATGGCGATCTGGATCCTCACCCAGATGAAGCGCTGGGGGCAGATCCGCGGCGACATCGACTACGCGCAGGTGGCCGAGCAGGTGTTCCTCGCCACCGACACGGCCGAGGCGATGCGCGAGCTCGGCCTCTCTCCGCCGGCGGGGACCAAGCGCACGCATGTGATCATGGGCCGGACCTTCGACCCCGCCGATCCCGAAGGCTATCTCGCCTCCTTCGCCATCCGCCGCGTCTGAGGCCGATGCGCGCCACCCGTCCGGCCGCCTCGCTGGCGCTCGCCTGCCTGCTGTTCGCGCTGTTCGTCGGCGCCTGGCAGCTCTCGTCCTCGACCGGGTTCGGCACCGCCGAAGTCGCCGATCCGGAGTACGCCGCGCTGGTCGGCGCGGCGGCCGCCACCGGCGGGCAGACGCCGTTCCCCTCGCCGTTCGAGGTCGCGGCACGGCTCTGGCAGCACCTCACCGATCCGTTCTACGTGCGCGGCACCAACGACCAGGGCATCGGCATCCAGCTCGCCTACAGCCTCGCCCGTGTGCTGGCCGGGTTCACGCTCGCCGCGCTGCTCGCGATCCCGCTCGGCTTCCTGATCGGCATGAGCCCGCTGCTCTATGGCGCGCTCAATCCGTTCATCCAGGTGCTGCGGCCGATCTCGCCGCTCGCCTGGATGCCGCTCGCGCTCTACACCATCCGCGACAGCTCGATCAGCTCGATCTTCGTGATCTTCATCTGCTCCGTCTGGCCGATGCTGTTGAATACCGCCTTCGGGGTCGCGACCGTGCGCAGGGAATGGCTGAACGTCGCGCGCACCCTGGAATGCGGCGCGCTCAGGACCGCGTTCCGGGTGATCCTGCCCGCCGCCGCCCCGACCATCATGACGGGGATGCGCATCTCGATCGGCATCGCCTGGCTGGTGATCGTCGCCGCCGAGATGCTCGTGGGCGGCACCGGCATCGGCTACTTCGTCTGGAACCAGTGGAACAACCTCTCGCTCGCCGACATCGTCACCGCGATCCTGCTGATCGGCGTGATCGGCATGGTGCTCGACCAGATCCTGGCGATGGCGACGCGCGCCGTCGCCTACCAGGAGTGAGCGCGTGATGCGCCGGCCGTTCGTCAGCGTCGAGGGGATCGCGCGCCGCTTCCCCGGCGTCTCGGGCGCGCCGCCCCAGACCGTATTCGCCGATCTGTGGTTCGGTATCGAGGAGGGCGAGTTCGTCTGCCTGATCGGCCATTCCGGCTGCGGCAAGACCACGATCCTGAACATCCTCGCCGGGCTCGACCGCGCCGATGACGGGGCGGTGGTGGTGGCGGGGCGCGAGATCGCCGGGCCGAGCCTGGACCGCGCCGTGATCTTCCAGAGCCACGCTCTGCTGCCCTGGCTCTCGGCCGAGGGCAACATCGCCTTCGCGGTGAAGAGCCGCCATCCGGACTGGTCGCGCGCGCAGGTCGCCGAAGCGTGCAGGCACTGGATCGACCTCGTCGGCCTCGCCGCGGCGGCGACCACGCGGCCGGCGCAGCTCTCGGGTGGGATGAAGCAGCGTGTCGGGTTCGCCCGCGCGCTGGCCGTCAGCCCGAAGATCCTGCTGATGGACGAGCCGTTCTCGGCGCTCGATGCGCTGACGCGCGGCACCCTCCAGGAGGAGGTGAACCGGATCGTCGCGGAAACGAAGCTCACCGCCTTCATGATCACCCATGACGTCGACGAAGCGATCCTGCTCGCCGATCGGATCCTGCTGATGACCAACGGGCCGGAGGCGAAGATCGCCGAGGTGGTCGTGAACACGCTGCCGCGTCCGCGCACGCGCCACGACATCCACCACCTGCCCGGCTACTACGAGCTGCGCAACCACATCGTCGATTTCCTGATCGACCGTTCCAGACGGCTCGCCGGCGCCATGCCGCCCGAGTGGACCGCGCGCGCGGTGCCGGAAGTCCGTCCTGCAGCGAGCGCCGCCACCTGACCTGACGTCGGAATCGCCAGCATCACCAGGGAGACCGAGATGACCCGTGCCGAACTCACGGAGAAGATCCTCGACATCAAGCGCGAGAAGGGATGGAGCTGGAGGTTCATCTGCGAGCAGATCGGCGGCATCTCGCCGGTGCTCGTCGTCGGCGCGCTGCTCGGACAGATGAAGCTCGTCAAGCCGCTGGCGAAGAAGGCGGCGGTCCTGTTCGGCCTCTCCGAGGTCGAGGAGCGGATGCTGAACGAGGTGCCGCATCGCGGCACGCCGATGCCGCCCACCGATCCGCTGATCTACCGCTTCTACGAGCTCGTCATGGTGAACGGGCCCGCGTGGAAGGTCCTGATCGAGGAGGAGTTCGGCGACGGCATCATGAGCGCGATCGACTTCGACATGGAGATCGAACGCCTGCCGCACGAGAAGGG
>CALKJX010000050.1 GCA_937995555.1 uncultured Elioraea sp. | reverse complement strand
GAGAACGTGGTGCTGACCGACCACGCCGCCTGGTACAGCGAGGAGGCGATCGCCGATCTCCAGCGCCAGGCGGCCGAGGAGGTCGCGCGCGTGCTCCGCGGCGAGAAGCCGCTCAACCAGGTCAACAAGGGTCCGTTCCCGGCATGAGTCATCCGCTGCTGCCGCGCCTGATGGAGGCGCGGGTGGTTCCGGTCGTGCGCACGCGGTCGCACGAGGCCGCGCGCACCGCCGTCGCCTGGCTGCGCGAGGCGGGGTTCACCACCTTCGAGATCACGCTGACCGTGCCGAACGCGACGGCGCTGATCGCCGAGCTCGCGCGCGACCCTGCCCTGCTGGTCGGCGCCGGCACGGTGCGCACAGCCGCCGAGGCCTATGCCTGCGGCGAGGCGGGCGCGCGTTTCATCGTCTGCCCCTGGAACGAGCCGGAGATCGTGCCGGCGGGACGGCGCTTCGGCGCGCTTGTCATGCTCGGCGCGCTCACCCCCGACGAGGTGGTCGAGGCGCTCGAGGGATTCGCCGACGTGGTGAAGATCTTCCCGGCCGCCTCGATGGGCGGGCCCGCGCATATCCGCGCGCTGCGCAGCGTCTTCCCCGAGGTGCCGTTCTGCCCCACGGGCGGGGTCGATCCGTCGAACCTGCGCGCCTATCTCGATGCCGGTGCCGCGTTCGTCGGCATCGGCGGCAAACTGGTGGACGAGACGCTGATCGCGGCGGGCGACAAGGCGGCGGTGCAGCAGGCGGCGCGCGCCGCGCTCGCCGCGTGAGCGTCGACATCCTCTGCATGGGCGAGCCCATGCTGGAGTTCAACCACCAGCCGGAGGACGGATCGGGCCGCGTGCTCTATCTGCGCGGCTTCGGCGGCGACACCTCGAACGCCGCGATCGCGGCGGCGCGCCAGGGCGTGCGCGCGGGCTATGTCACCGCCATCGGCATGGACTGGGCGGGCGATGCGTTCATGCGTCTCTGGACCGAGGAGGGTGTGGACACCTCGGCGGTGATCCGCGATCCGGATGCGCCGACGGGGGTGTACTTCGTCGATCACGATGCGCGCGGGCACCATTTCACCTTCTACCGCACGGGCTCCGCCGCCAGCCGCTACACGCCGGCGATGCTGCCCGAGGCGACGATCCGCGCGGCGCGAGTGTTCTACGCCTCCGGCATCAGCCAGGGGATCAGCGCCCCGGCGGCGGATGCCGTGTTCCGTGCCATGGAGATCGCGCGCGGTGCGGGCGTCACGGTCGCCTACGACACCAATCTGCGCCTGCGCCTCTGGCCCGTGGCGCGCGCCCGCGCCGTGATCCACGAGGCGATCGCGATGAGCGACATCGCGCTGCCGAGTCGCGAGGACGCCGAGGCGCTCACCGGCCTCGCCGACCCGCGCGCGATCGCCGAGCGCTATCTGGCGCTCGGCCCGCGCATCGTCGCGGTGAAGTGCGGCCGCGATGGCGCGCTGCTTGCCACCGCCGACGGCACGGTGGTGCGCGCTGCCCCGCATCCGGTCGCGGCGGTCGATGCGACCGGCGCGGGCGACACGTTCTGCGGCGCCTTCCTCGCGCGCATCGTGCTCGGCGATGCGCCCGAGTCGGCGCTCGCCTACGCCAACGCAGCGGCGGCGCTATCGACCATCGGCTATGGTGCGGTCGCGCCGATCCCGCGCCGCGACGCGGTCGAGGCGTTGCTCGGGGGCTGATCAGCCGAAGCCCCAGCTCTCCGGATTCTCGATCGGCTGGTCGTCGTTCAGGCGCAGGAACCCCTTCACCGTGCGCACCAGCACGAACACGAAGGCCCAGGCCAGGAACAGGAATCCGACCAGCAGCCAGGCACTCAGCACGCCGATCACGCTCCAGAACAGGCTGATCCAGAAGGTGCGGATCTGGAACGTGAAATGCGTGCGCAGCCACGCGGGCGCCTCGTCGCGCTTCAGATGCGCGATCACCACGCCGACGATGAATGCGAGCCCCGTGACGAACCCGGCGCCGTAGAGGATGTAGACGGCCAGCACGAGGGTGCGCGCGCGCCGCTCGGTGTCGTTGGGCGGCAGCGTGCCGCCGCTGCTGCGCGGGACCGATCCGGCCATCAGGGCGACAACGCGAGGCCCGGGCGGAGGTTGCGGAACGGCAGCGTGGAGGGATCGGCGGCCACCGGGCCGGGCGCGACCACGACCAGGACCTCCTTCGCGATCGGCTGGAAATCGGCACGGAAGTGCACCGACGACTTCAGCGCGACGATCGGCACGGTCGCGGGCTCCACGCCGAGATGGCGGAACATCGCCTGGTCGTAGGCCTGCATCTTGCGGCTCGCGACCAGCACATGCACGCCGCCGGTCTCGAGCAGCGCGCAGGGCCCGAGATCGGCGCGGTTGCCACGCGTCATCGGCCCGGTGCAGGTGAAGCGGCCATCGCCCAGACGCTGTACGGTGAAGCGGCCCGCGAAGGGTGCACCGTCGCTGTGACCACCGAGCGCAATCTCGATCGCAGCGCCTTCGCCGGCAGTGTGCGCCGCGGCCGCCGTCGCGGCATCGTTGAACACGCCGATGACGGCCCCGGCAGCCCCGCCCTCGACCAGCGCCCGCAACAGTCCCGTGGTGTCGCCGTGTCCGCCGCCGCCCGGATTGTCC
>CALKJX010000049.1 GCA_937995555.1 uncultured Elioraea sp. | reverse complement strand
TTCGGCGTCGTTGACCTCGAACACCCGGCCGGGCTTCATCCAGATCGCCTGGTGGCTGGTGTCCTCGCAGGCGGCATAGCAGCGGCCGCACTTGATGCAGAGGTCCTGGTCGATCCGCGCCTTGGTGACGTAGTTGAGGTTCAGGTGCTGCCAGTCGGTGACGTTGGGCACCGCCCGCCCGACGAGGTCGGACAGGGCCATCCCCTTGCCGTCAAGATACTGCGAGAGGCCCGAGATCATCTCCTGCACGATCTTGAAGCCGTAGGTCATCGCCGCGGTGCAGACCTGCACCGTGCCCGCCCCCAGCGCGATGAACTCGGCCGCGTCGCGCCAGGTGGTGATCCCGCCGATGCCCGAGATCGGCAGGCCCCGCGTCTCGGGGTCGCGGGCGATCTCGGCCACCATGTTCAGCGCGATCGGCTTCACCGCCGGGCCGCAATAGCCGCCGTGGGTGCCCTTGCCGTCGATCGTGGGCTCGGGCGCGAAGCGGTCGAGATCGACCGCGGTGATCGAGTTGATCGTGTTGATGAGGCTCACGGCATCGGCGCCGCCCCGATGCGCCGCCCGCGCCGCCCAGCGGATGTCGGTGATGTTGGGGGTGAGCTTCACGATCACCGGCATGCGCGTGTGCGCCTTGCACCAGCGAACCACCATCTCGATGTAGTCGGGCACCTGCCCCACGGCCGAGCCCATGCCGCGCTCGCTCATCCCGTGCGGACAGCCGAAGTTCAGCTCCACCCCGTCGCATTCGGTCTCCTCGACGCGGCGGAGGATCGCCCGCCAGCTCTCCTCCTCGCAGGGCACCATCAGCGAGACAACCATCGCCCGGTCGGGCCACGCCCGCTTGACGCGCTTGATCTCCTGAAGGTTGACCTCGAGCGGTCGGTCGGTGATCAGCTCGATGTTGTTGAGCCCCAGCACGCGGCGGTCCGGCCCCCAGACCACGCCATAGCGCGGGCCGTTGACGTTGACGACGGGCGGGCCGTCCTCGCCCAGCGTCTTCCACACGACGCCTCCCCAGCCCGCCCTGAAGGCGCGCACGACGTTGTATTCCTTGTCGGTCGGCGGCGCGGAGGCCAGCCAGAACGGGTTGGGGGACTTGATGCCGACGAATTCGGTGGCGAGACTGGCCATGGCTCCCTCCCTTAGCCCATCAGCGCGCGGTGGATGTCCTCGGCGGCGTCGCGCCCTTCGGCGACGGCCACCACCGTCAGATCCTCGCCCGGGGTGCAGTCGCCCCCGGCCCAGACCCCGGGGACCGAGGTGCGCCCCGGTCCCTCGACCGCGATCTTGCCGCCCTCGAGCCGGAGCCCCTCGGGCAGATCCCCGAGGCGCTGGCCGATCGCGCGGAACACCTGGTCGGCCCGCAGTCGGAACCGTTCGGGCAGCAGGCGCAGGCCCTCCGGCCCCTCCTCGGTGTAGGCGAACTCGACCTCGCGCACGGCGCCGTTGCCGTGAATGGCCACCGGCGCGGCATTGGTCACGATCCGCACTCCTTCGGTCTGCGCATGTTCCTGCTCGTCGGCCGAGGCGCCCATGCGCTCGCGGCCGCGCCGATAGACGATGGTCACCGTCTCCGCGCCCAGAAGCCTTGCCTGCACGGCCGCATCCACGGCCGTCATCCCCCCGCCGATCACCACGACGTCGCGCCCGACGGGCAGTTTCGTCAGATCCTCGGCCTGGCGAAGCTCGGCGATGAAGTCCACCGCGTCGGCCACGCCGTCGCGGTCGTCGCCCGCGACCCCGAGCGCGTTCACCTCCGAAAGCCCGATGCCGAGGAACACCGCATCGAAGTCCTGCCGCAGTCCGTCGAGCGTGATGTCGCGGCCGAGGGCGACCCCGAGCTCGATGGTGATGCCGCCGATCTTCAGCAGCCATTCGACCTCGGCCTGGGCGAAGCCGCCCGTCGTCTTGTAGGCGGCGATCCCGTATTCGTTGAGGCCCCCGGGCTTCGACCGGGCGTCGAAGACCACCACCGCATGACCGTGCATCGCCAGCCGGTGCGCACAGGCCAGCCCCGCCGGCCCGGCTCCGACCACGGCGACGCGCTTGCCCGTCGCCGGCGCGCGGACGAAGGGATGCGTGCCGGTCGCCATCAGCGCGTCGGTGGCGTAGCGTTGCAGCCGGCCGATCTCGACCGGCATCCCCTCGGCCGCCTCGCGCACGCAGGCTTCCTCGCAGAGCGTCTCGGTCGGGCAGACGCGGGCGCACATCCCGCCGAGGATGTTGGCCGACAGGATCGTCTGTGCCGCCCCGATCGGATTGCCGGCCTGGATCTGGCGAATGAACAGCGGGATGTCGATCCCCGTGGGACAGGCCGTGATGCAGGGCGCATCGTGGCAGAAATAGCAGCGGTCGGCCGCAACCGCGGCCTCGTGCCGGCTGTAGGGCGGATGGATGTCGGAGAAGTTCTCGGCGATCGTCGCGGCCGGCAGCCGGCCTGGAACGATTCCGGGGGTCAGGTGGCTGTTCGCCATCGGCGCGGGCTCCCTATCGGCCTTTTTCCGGACGCTGCCACAGGCACGGTTTTTTATCAAACGGTAAAATGTGCCTGCCGCGGCCGCGCGACCGGCACGGGTCGCGGCGGCTTTTCAGGCGCGAGCCGGTGGCCTATAAGCGCGCCTGTCGCGCTGGCTTCGTCCGGCCCGGCATACCCCGCAAGCCCCGAGGACGGCATGACCAAGCACCCGCACGAGGCCGACGTGGCCTTCATCGAGGCCCTGGCACGGCTGCTGAGGGAGAACGACCTGACGGAGCTCGAGGTCAAGCGGGACTATGCCGAGGATGACCGGCTTACTGTCCGCGTCAGCCGTGCAGCACCCGCCGTCGCGGCGCCACTGCCCTTCGCGGCCCCCCAGCCACCGGCCGCCCCGGTGGCGCCCGCCGTGCCCGCCGCCCCGGCGGAGCCGGCTCCGGCGCCCGAGGATCCCGCACTGCACCCGGGCGCCGTGACCTCGCCGATGGTCGGAACGGCTTACCTGCAGGCCGAACCGGGGGCGCCGCCCTTCGTGACGGTCGGCGCGCAGGTGTCCGAGGGCCAGACGATCCTCATCATCGAGGCGATGAAGACGCTGAACCAGATCCCTGCCCCGCGCGCGGGCACGGTGAAGCGCATCCTCGTCACCGACGGCCAGCCGGTGGAGTACGGCGCGCCCCTGATGATCATCGAGTAGGGGCATGTTCCAGAAGATCCTCATCGCCAACCGCGGCGAGATCGCGCTTCGCGTCATCCGCGCCTGCCGCGAGATGGGCATCCGCTCGGTCGCCGTGCACTCGACGGCCGACGCCGACTCGATGCATGTGCGGATGGCCGACGAGAGCGTCTGCATCGGCCCGGCCCCGGCCTCGGAGAGCTACCTGTCCGTGCCCGGCATCATCTCGGCCTGCGAGATCACCGGGGCCGAGGCGATCCATCCGGGCTACGGCTTCCTGTCGGAGAACGCGAACTTCGTCCAGATCGTCGAGGACCACGGGATCGTGTTCATCGGCCCGAGGGCCGAGCACATCCGCCTCATGGGCGACAAGATCACCGCGAAGGAGACGATGCGCTCGCTCGGCGTGCCCTGCGTGCCGGGCTCGGCGGGGGGCGTGCCCGACCTGCCCGCAGCACGCCGGATTGCCGCCGAGATCGGCTATCCGGTCATCGTCAAGGCCACGGCCGGCGGCGGCGGACGCGGCATGAAGCTCGCCCGCACGGCCGAGGAACTCGACACCGCCTTCCGCACCGCCCGAACCGAGGCCAAGGGCGCCTTCGGCAACGACGAGGTCTATCTCGAGAAGTATCTCGGCCGGCCCCGTCACATCGAGGTCCAGGTGTTCGGCGACGGCCGCGGCCGCGCGGTGCATCTGGGCGAGCGCGACTGCTCGCTGCAACGCCGCCACCAGAAGATCCTCGAGGAGGCGCCGAGCCCCGTGATCACGCCGGCCATGCGCGAGGCCATCGGGCGCACCTGCGCCGAGGCGGTGGCGAAGATCGGCTACGCCGGCGCAGGAACGATCGAGTTCCTGTTCGAGGACGGCAACTTCTACTTCATCGAGATGAACACCCGCCTGCAGGTCGAGCACCCGGTCACCGAGGCTGTCTATGGCGTCGATCTCGTGCGCGAGCAGATCCGCGTCGCGGCCGGGCTGCCGATGGAGTTCGAGCAGGCGGAGCTCGTGCCCCGCGGCCACTCGATCGAGGTTCGGATCAACGCCGAGAGGCTTCCGCAGTTCTCGCCCTCGCCGGGGCGGATCACCCAGTACCATGCGCCCGGGGGCCTCGGCGTGCGCATGGATTCGCCGATCTACGACGGCTACCGCATTCCGCCCTACTACGACTCCCTGATCGGCAAGCTGATCGTCCACGGCCGCGACCGGCCCGAGGCCCTGGCGCGCCTCAGACGCGCCCTGGGCGAGATCATCGTGGACGGAATCGACACCACCATTCCGCTGTTCCGCCAGCTGCTCGAGGAGCCGGACATCCAGTCGGGCGACTACACCATCCACTGGCTGGAGAAGTGGCTCGCCGACGCCTTTGCCTGAGCGCGCGGGCGGCATGCGCGCGGCCGACCTCACACCCGGGATGCTGCTCAGGGGCTATGCCCGGGGCATTTTCCCGATGGCCGAGCGGCGCGATGCCGACGAGGTGTTCTGGGTCGATCCGCGTCGTCGCGCGGTGGTCCCTCTCGAGGGGTTTCACGCCTCGCGCTCGCTGCGCCGGCGGATCCGCACCGCGCCCTGGCAGATCGAGGCCGACCGCGATTTCGCCGCCGTGGTCGCCGCCTGCGCCGACCGCGAGGAAACCTGGATCAGCCCGGCGATCGCCGCCGCCTACGGCGCGCTGCATGCCGCGGGGTTCGCCCATTCGCTCGAGGTGCGCGAGGGATCCGAGCTGATCGGCGGGGTCTATGGCGTCGCGCTCGGCGCGGCCTTCTTCGCGGAAAGCATGTTTTCGCGCCGCACCGATGCCTCGAAGGTCGCGCTTGCCCACCTCATCCACCGCCTGCGCAGCCGCGGCTTCCGGCTGTTCGACGTGCAGTTCCAGACCCCGCACCTGGCCAGTCTCGGCGCTGTGGAGATCAGCCGCGGCGAATACCTCCGGCGCCTCGCCGAAGCCCTCGAGGCACGGGCCGACTTCGGCCCCCCGGGACCGGGCGCTCAGCCGTCCGAGGTCCTGCATGCGATCAGCCAGACGTCGTAGCGCGCGTGGTCGAGCGCGTTGAGCGCCGGCGCCTGCGCGATCATCCAGCCCTGGAACACCGGCGCCGGGGCGAGATCGTCGAGGATCGTGACCCAGGCATAGGCGTTCGAGGCCGGGGCACCGCTCGGATAGCGGCACTCCCCGGCGATCACCGTCAACCGGCCGAGGCGGGCCGATCCGCCCTCGGGCAGTTCCATGTCGAGCGTCTGGCCCGTCACCTTGTCGAGCCCGCGCAGCACGACACCGCTGGCCCGCGTCAGATCCTGCGCCGCGAGGCCCGCACCCAGCAGCCATGCGGCGAGCACGGCCAGGGCACCACCGGCAGCCCGCGTCATTCCAGGCCCGGATCCCCGGTGCCGCCGTCGCCGCCGACCGCGCGCAGAAGAAGCGTGATCAGACTGACCGAGCCCTGGGTGTCGAAGATGCGCCCGCCCCGCTCGATCGTGACGAGCGACCCGCCCGGCTGCAACTCGACGTAGCTGCCCCCGAGCAGGCCCTCCTGCGAGATGAGGGCCGAGGAATCATCCGGAAGCCGGATGCGCGGATCGATCGACAGAACGGCATCGGCGAAGAAGGTGTCGGGGTTCAGCTCGATCCGCGTGACGGTGCCCACCTTCACACCGGCAAGGCGCACATCGGTTCCCGCGGTCACGCCATCGGCCGAGCGGAAGCTCGCCACCAGCTCGTAGCTTCCGGTTCCCCGCGCGAAGCCGGTGATCTGCCCGGCATAGATCGTGAAGGCCGCCGCCGCCGCCAGAACGATGGCGCCCGCCGCCACCTCGGCCATGTTCTCGGGCATCAGTCCGGCACCCAGGCTTCGTAGTCGCGCCGTTGCGCCGGGGCCCCGCGGCGTATCGACCCGGGCGGCACATGGGCCGCGGGGGTGCCGGTCAGGTTCTCCTGGTGCGGCCTCTCCCAGGCCTTGTGGCGCGGCGGCGCCTCGGTCGGGGGCTTATCCCAGGTATGGTGCAGCCAGCCGTGCCAGTCGGGCGAGATGCGGCTGGCCTCGGCCTCGCCGTTGTAGATCACCCAGCGCCGGCGCCCGTCGCGCGAGCGGTAGAAGACATTGCCCTGCGCGTCCTCGCCCACCCGGACGCCCTGCAGCCAGGTGAAAAGCTGGGTGTTCAGCGTCTGCCCGTTCCACCAGGTCACCGCCCGCAGCAAGGTGTTCAGCACGCCCATCCGGCACTCCTGTCGCGATCCGCCCCTCCTATGGC
>CALKJX010000048.1 GCA_937995555.1 uncultured Elioraea sp. | reverse complement strand
GCGCTCGAGGACCGCCACCTCGCCCAGCGACGCGAGCTCGAGGACCGGTTCGCCGAGGAGCTGCGCGCCCTCATGAGCCGGCAGGCGGAGGAGCGGGACGCCCTGCTGCGGTCGATGCCGCGTTGAGCGCGATGCGCGACGCCGCACCCGCGCTCACCATCGGCGGACGCCCTGTCCTGCTGTGCAGTTGCGGCAGCACGATGCCGCTTGATGGGGCGCGGCTCGTCGCGGCGGCGGAAGCGGTCGGCATGGCGGATCAGGACGGCAGCACCCTCGCGGTCCACCGCGCGCTCTGTCTTGAGCCGGCGGAGCGACTGCGCCGTCTGGCCGGCGACACGCCGCCGCTGATCGCGTGCGGGCAGGAGATGGCTCTGCTGTCGGCGGCCTGGGCGGCGTCGGGCGCCGCGGGCAAGCCGAGGTTCGTTGAAATCCGCGACGCTGCCGGCTGGTCCGCCGAGGCGACGGTGGCGACCCCGAAGATTGCGGCCCTGCTCGCCGCGGCGCAGGTCGAACCGCCGGCCGTAGACCACGTCCATGCGGGCCCCCCTCGCCACGTTGTCGTCCTTGGCGGCACGGCCGAGGCGATCGACGCCGTCGCAAGGCTGCCGCAGGGACTGGAGGCCACCGTCGTGCTGACGCCGGACGCCGAGGTAACGCCGCCGTCATGCGACGTCGCGTGCATCCTGTTCGGTCGCCTGCACAAGGCGGTCGGCGCGTTCGCACGGTTCCATCTCGAATTCGGCGCGCTCGTGCGTGCCGCGCCCTGGAGCCGCAAACGGCCCCAGCCGCTCGACGCCCTGGAGCGGGGCGGGATCGCGGCGGATCTCGTGCTCGACCTGCGCGGCGATCCGCCGCCGTTTCCGGCGCCGCGACTGGGCTGGGTCAGCGCCGATCCGGCCCGCCCCGGTTCGCTCGAAGCCGCGCTGCTCGAGCTGCACGGCCTCGCCGGCGAGATCGCCGTGCCGCGCGCGGTGCAGCAGCATCGCGACCGCTGCGTGCACGCGACCGGGGGGCAGACCGTCTGCACGCGGTGCCTCGACGTCTGCCCGACCGGCGCGCTGAGTCCGGCCGGCGCGACCGTGACGCTCGACCCGCTGATCTGCGCCGGGTGTGGGGCGTGCGCGGCGGTTTGTCCGACCGGCGCCGTCGCCTATGCCGCGCCGCCCCTTGCGGTCTCGTTGCGGCGCAGCGCCGTGCTCCTGGGGGCCTATCGGGCGGCCGGGGGAGGTCGGCCGATCCTGCTGCTGCACGGTCGTGGCGAACCGGCAGCAGCGCTGACGGCATTCGCACGCGAGGGGGCGGGGCTGCCCGCCAACGTGCTGCCGCTGGCGGTCGACCGGGTGACGCAATTCGGGGTCGAAGCGCTGATCTCGCTGCTGGCGCTGGGTGCAGTGCGCGTCGTCCTGTGGGACGCGGGCCACGACATCGCCAGCGAAGCGGACGGGCTGCGTATCGCGGTGGCGATGGCGGAGGCAATGGTCGCGGCACTCGGCCTCGGGGAGGGGAGGCTGCGGATGGTGACCGATGCGACCCCGGACGCGCTGCTGGCGGCGATCGCGGACGATCCGGCGCTGGCCGACCTCTCCCCCGCGGACGGCTTGGATCCCGATGCGCCACCGGAGGCACGCCTGCACACGGCACTGATCCACCTCCTCGACACCGCGGGACGGGGCGAAGGCGCGGTGCCGGTGCCCGAGGGTGCGCCCTGCGGCGGCCTCGAAGTGTCGGACGCGTGCACGCTCTGCCTTGCCTGCACGGGCGCCTGCCCGACCGGCGCGCTAGACGGCGATCCGCGCGCGCAGGTTCTGACGTTCCGGGAAAGCGCGTGCGTGCAATGCGGCGCCTGCCGGGCGATCTGCCCGGAGCAGGCGATCACCCTGCTGCCCCGCGTCGCGAGTGCCTCGGCGGCGATCCGGCACGTGCTGGTGCAGGACGAGCCGGCGCACTGCGTGCGGTGCGGCCGCCCCTTCGGCGGACGCCGGTCGATCGAGGGCGTGATCGCGCGGCTGCGGCGCGCCGCGCCGGACCTGCCGGCGTGGGAAGTCGACCGGCTGCGCGCCTGCGAGACCTGCCGGATCGACCCCGAGCTCCGGCTGGAGCGCGGCGCCGCGCGCTGACGCGGGGCGGACGGCGGTCCGCCCGCGCTGGCCGGTTCCGGCGGGGGTCCCGGTCGCGCCCGCATGCCGCACAGGGCCCTTGATCTGGATCAATGGCGCAGGTCCGCCGTCGGATACTACTGCCTGCGGGAGCTGTCGCACGGCAGACATCAAGCCTGCGGTGTGGCGACAGTGGGAGGGAACGGGCGCCACGTGCTGGCAGGACACGCATCAGGACATGCACGCGGTGCGCCTGTTCCGGCGTTCGAGTCGGCCGCCTGCCTGACGGCAGCCTCGCCGTTCGCACCCTGCCGCCGCTGCGCCGAGACCTGCCCGACCGGGGCGATCACGGTGTCGGGTGACGGCCCCTCTCTGCTCGGTGCGGCCTGCGTCGGCTGCGGCCGCTGCGCCGCCACGTGTCCGACCGAGGCGATTGCCGTGCCCGGGTTTGGCCTGCCTGCCTTGCCGCCGCCCGACGGCTGCTTGATCGAGTGTGCGCGTGTGGCGCGCGCCGACCGGATGCCGGGGGCGCACATCGTGCCGTGCCTTGGCGGCCTTTCGTCGGCATCGCTGCTTGAGTTCGTTGCGGCAACCGGCACCTCCGTCACCCTGATCGATCGCGGCTGGTGCGCGGCCTGCCCCGCGGGGCAGACTGAACACCCATGGGCGGAAGCGCTCAGCGATGTCGCGGCGGTCGCCATCGCAACGCACCGGATCGGACCCTCGGTCGGACGCGCCCCCCTCCCCCTCCGGCGGGCCTTGCCGCTGCCCGACCATCTGGACGCCCGCGGCGCGGCGCGGCGGAGCATGTTCCGGCGGCGCCCCGAAGCCACGCCGGGTACCAAGCCAACGCATGTGGCGCGAGTGCGCCGCGTCGAGCCGCGTCAATCCTTGCGACGTGCGGCAGCGATCGCACGGCTTGCCGCCCGTCCCGTGAGTGCGGCGCTGTCGCCGGGCCTCACGGTGTCGGACCGATGCGCGTCCAGCCGCGTCTGCGTCGCGGCCTGCCCGACCTCGGCACTGTCTGTCAGCACGGACGAGCAGGGGACCGGGCTCGACCTGGATCCGATGCGGTGCACCGCCTGCGGTGCGTGCGCTGCCGCGTGTCCGGAGCAGGCGATCACGGTCCGCGACCGCGGAGAGGGTGCGGCGTTCGGACCGATCGCGCTGACACGCACGCCGCAAGCGGTCTGCCCGAACTGCGGCGCGCGGTTCACCCCGCAACCGGGGCAAACGCTGTGTCCGGTGTGCGTCCGCGAGCGCGAGGTGGCGCGACTGGGTTTCGCCCTGATGCGCCGGCCAGCGATCCCGGATGACGCGATCATGGAGTGCCGGAGCGATACCGGCTTCGAGACGACACCAGCCCAAGGAGGCGGATGATGCATCAGACCGAGGTGGCAGCGACGCGGC
>CALKJX010000047.1 GCA_937995555.1 uncultured Elioraea sp. | reverse complement strand
CCGTCAGCGGTCGATCCCGAACAGCCGATCGAGCGACCAGGCGCCCGGCCCTCGCGCCAGCACGAACAGCAGGATCGACGCCCAGAGCAGATGCTCGGGCCAGGCCTGCGGATAGACGAATGTCTGGATCACCGCGACCATGCCGAGGAGCGGCAGCGTCGCAAGCCGCGTCAACAGGCCGGCGGCGAGGAACGGCGGAACCGCAAGCTCCATCGCGGTCGCCATCTGCGCCGCTAGAACGGTCGGCAGGACGGGCAGCATGTACTCGTCGCGGAACAGCAACAGGGTCAGTTCCCATGAATTGACCTTGAGCAGCCCCGAGTTGAAGAACACCGCCGCCACCGCGAGCCGCATCGCGAAACGGATCGGCGCTTCGGGGATCATGCCGCCCATGGCGGCAAGCCGGAAGTAGAGCGCGCGCAGCGCAGGCGCGGGCTTGACGGTCAGGGGCTGGCTCATGCTGTTTCTCCCGGTCACGCTTCGTCGGTCGCAAGGGTCGCGACACCGTCGGCAAGCAGGGAGGCGAGCGCCTGCTCCGGGTCGCAGGATGGCACGGCACGCGCCGATGCCACGGCGAGGGTCTCGCCGTCGCGGATCGCCTGGCGGAACGCGAACTCCGACGGCGCAAGGTCGATCACGCGCGGCCCCGCCGCTCCCGGAAGGACGCAGAGCCGCGCCGGCGGCAGCGTGTCGAGATCGATCCCCTGCGCCATGCCGGCAGACAGCCGCATCGCGGCGACGATCTCGCCCACGGCCCAAGGGCTCGCCAAAAGTGCGGCTGCATTGTTCCAGCGAAGACGCAGCCGGGCGCGCGCATCGCGATCCCGGGGCAGCGTGGCGGGATCGACCGGGCTCGGCGGCAGCGCAAGGCTCGCGCAGGCGATCAGCCATTCGAGCCGCGCCACATCGGCAAGCCAGGGAAATCCGGCGCAGGCTTCGAGCCGGCCGAGGAAATCGGGGAAGGCCGCGCCGTACAGAGCGACCACCGGATCGCGCGGCGGTTCGGTCGCGATGAAGCGCGACGCGGCGGCGGCGAAGAACGCCTCGCCGACCAGCCTCTCGATCGCGGGATAGGTGCGCGCCAGCGCGATCGTGAGCGAGACGCGGGTGTGCCGCCGGTGGATCGCGAGACGCCCCGGACCGGCGAGCAGGCCCCTCGGCAGCGGCGCATCAGGATCAGCCACACCGTCCAGGATCGCCGCCACGAGCGCGTCCATCCGACGGGCCAGGGCGCGCGCGGAGGCGTCCATGTCAGGCGGCGCTCGACAGCGCCGCACCGGCGACGCGGTCCGCCTTCGCCGCCTCGGCGAGCAGCACGTCGAGCGGCGGCAGCCCGGCATCCCACTCGACCAGGGTCGGACGCGGTCCGAACAGCGCGACCGACTGCGCGTAGAGCGCCCAGACCGGATCGCCGACAGGCTCGGCATGGGCGTCGATCAGAAGGGTTTCGTTGCCGAGCCGTTCCTCGGTTGCGCCGGCGAGGTGGATCTCGCCGATCGCCGCATGCGGCAATGCTGCAAGGTAGGCCAGGGCGTCGAAGCCGAGATTGTGCGCCGAGACGTGGATATTGTTGACGTCGCACAACAGTCCGCACCCGGTGCGCGCAACGAGGGCCGACAGGAACTGGGCCTCGTCCATCTCATCGCCCTCCCAGGCGATGTAGCGCGACGGGTTCTCGACCAGGATCGGCCGGCCGATCGCGTCCTGCACCCGCGCAACATTCGCGGATGCGGCATCAAGTGCCGCGCGCGTCATCGGCGGCGGCAGGAGGTCATTGACGAAAACGCCATGCGTGCCGGCGAGCGCCAGATGCTCCGAAACCAGGCAGGGATCGAAGAGCGAAACGATGGCGGCGAACCGCGCCAGATGGCCGCCATCGATCCCCTCCGGCGCGCCGAGCGACATGCCGACGCCGTGCACCGCGACCGGATGATCGCGCCGCAGTGCCAGCACCGCCTGGCGCAGCCTGAGGTCGGCCATCACGTTCTCGGCATGGATCTCGAGGAAGGCGACGGGAGGCCGCAGCCGCGCGACCGCCTCGACATGCGGCGCGCGCAACCCGATGCCGGCGCGCGACGCCGGGGTTCCGCCACGGGTCATGCGCGACCTCCCGTGCCGCTCTCAGGCCTTCGGCGTCAGGCTGCCGCCCGTGATGCGCGTGCAGAGCCCCGCGGGCACGTACATCCAGGCACGCGGGTCGTTATCCACGCGGCTCGTACCGCCGCACGAGTTGTTGCCGGTGGATGCACAGTCGTTCTGCCGCGCCTTGGCGATGCCGTAGCACTTCTCGGCGCGGAACTGCGGGGTCTGGGCCGGCGTCTGCGCCGAGCCGATGACGGGAACGGTCACGGCAGCCGCGAGGACTGCCGCCTGAAGCAGGCGATTGCTCATGTTGGTGTTCCGTCTTCCGGTTTCGGTCGATCACGCTCGCCCCGACGCCATGTCGAACCGACGCGATCACTGCGGCTTCGCGCGGCGTGCGGGCTCGGTTAGCCGCGTCCGCACGCCCCTCAAGCGTTCGTGAACCACTCCCCCGGCGGGGCTGGACCGGAGGCGGACCGATCGGCCGCGCGCTTCAGTCGCGCTCGACCCTCAGCACCCGCCCGTTCGCGGATCGATCTTCACCTCGATCGCGCGCCCGCGCTCATCGCGGCCCTCGACATCCCAGTGCCCGTCGTCGCATCCCCGCTCCTTGAGCAGCGCCACGCCGGCGCCGCGGGCGATCTCGATCGCCTGCTCCGCGCGCCCGGGGCCGCGGTCGCAGCGTCGATCGACGAACGCGGCGAGCGGCGTGAGGCAGGGGGCGACGGCACGGGCGAGACGGCGGGATGTGGCGGACAGGGCCATCGATCCTTTCTTCACGGGGGACGCGAGGTGAACGCCTCGCAAGCGGTCCTGTTTGCCGGCCGCGCTCGACGCCGAGCACTCCAGGGCGTAGGGTCTGCCCTGCGACTGGGAAATGATCGCCGCAAGGGCCCGATGGAGCGCCAGCCGACTGCGCACGGAGACCGGGACAGCGACTGGTCCGCCCTGATGGCCGCCGCCCAGGAGGGGGACCGCCGCGCCTATGACCGGCTGCTGCGCGAGATCGTGCCCTTCCTCCGCGGCGTCGCGCGGCGCCGGCTGCGCAGCGAGGCGGATGCCGAGGATGCGGTGCAGGATGCCCTGCTGACCATCCACCAGATCCGCCAGA
>CALKJX010000046.1 GCA_937995555.1 uncultured Elioraea sp. | reverse complement strand
GCCGACCAGCGCGAGCATCAGGCAGGACACCAGCGTGCAGAACGCGAACAGCGGCCAATCGCGCCGCGGCCGCCGCTTCGGGATGTAGGGCACCGCCCGCGCGCCCACGACCGCGACCTGACGACGCTGAGCCCACTGATCCGCGCCGAAGGCCAGGATCGCCGGGATCATCAGCACCACGCCGACCACGGCGCCCATCTGGAAGTTCTGCTGTCCGACGACCTGCTTGTAGACCTCGGTCGCCATGACGCTGAACGACCCCCCGATCACCTTCGGGATGCCGAAATCGGTGATGACCAGGGTGAACACGACGAAGGCCGCGGATACCATGCCGTAGCGCGCGGTCGGGAGGGTGACCGTGCGCATCACCCGGATGCGCGAGGCGCGCAGCGCCTCGGCAGCCTCGTAAAGACGCGCGTCCGTGCCGGAGAGCGCGGTGGCGAGGATCAGCAGGGCATGCGGGAAAGTGTAGAAGACCTGCGAGATGATGATGCCGAGCGGTCCGTAGATTGTGCCGCCGAACAGCCAGGAGCGCAGGAATCCCTGATTGCCGAAGAGATAGATGAGCGCCAGCGCAGGCAGGAGGCTGGGCGCCAGGATCGGGATCAGCGCGATCGCGCGGAACAGCCCCTTGCCCGGCATCGCGCTGCGTGTGAGCGCATAGGCGAACACGAACGCCGCCGGCACCACGATCACCATGGTCAGGCCCGCCGTCCAGAGACTGTTCCACAGGCTGCCTGCGAGTGCCGGGGTCTCGACATAGCGGACATAGTTGGCGAGCCCGACGAACCGTCCCTGCTGGTCCTCGAAACTCTTGAGGAACAGCGTGCCGAGCGGCAGGACGAAGGCGACAGCGAGGAACAGTCCCGCGAACACGACCCCTGCGGCGAGCAGCCGGTCATCGCCGGACCAGATGCGCCGGACCGGCAGGGCGGCGGCGACCGCCATCAGGCGGCCCGCGGGAACAGCAAGACCCGGTCGGGCGGCACGACAACGTCGATCGCGGCGCCGGGGCGCAGTTGCAGCCGGCGCAATGCCGTGTCCTGCACTTCCACGACAAGCGGCAGGCCTTCGGCGTCCAGGGCAGCGCGGGCAATCGAGCCGAGATACTCGATGCCGCGCACGCGCGCCGTGAGGCGCGTGCCGACATGCACGCCGTCATAGGGCAGCACGTCCTCCGGCCGCAGGCAGATCTGAACCGGCGTACCTGCGGCCAGCCGGCTCGCCGCATCGGCGGCGATGTGCACCTCGCCGACGCGAATGGTGCCCCGCTCGCCGACCACACCGGGCAGCGCGTTCATCCGCCCGACGAACCCGGCGACGAACAGCGTCTCGGGATGGCGATAGACGGTATCCGGCGGGCCGACCTGCTCGATCCGGCCGCGGTTCATCACCACCACGCGGTCGGCGATCGAGAGCGCCTCCTCCTGGTCGTGCGTCACCATGATGGTGGTGATGCCGAGCCGGCGTTGCAGCGCCTTGATCTCCTCGCGCAGATGCGCACGCACAAGCGCATCGAGTGCCGACAGAGGCTCGTCGAGCAGCAGCAGTCCGGGATCCATGGCGATCGCGCGCGCGAGCGCGACGCGCTGCTGCTGCCCACCCGAGAGCTGCGCCGGGTACTTCCAGGCCTGGTCGGAGAGCCCGACCAGCGCGAGCAGTTCCTGCACGCGCGCCTCGATCTCGTCGCGCCTCCGGCCGAGCGAAACGAGACCGTAGCCGATATTCGCGCTCACCGTCATGTTCGGGAACAGGGCGTAGGACTGGAACACGATGCCGAAATCGCGCGCCGCCGGCGGCAGGGCGGAGATGTCGCGCCCGGCCTGCACGATCCGCCCCTCGTCCTGCGGATCGAGCCCGGCGATCGCACGGAGCAGCGTGGTCTTGCCGCAGCCCGAGGGGCCGAGGAAACAGACGAACTCGCCGCGGTCGACGGTGAGCGAGACGTCATCGAGCGCGACGAAGGCGCCGAACCGCTTGGTGACCCGTTCCACGGTCAGATAGGGCTCGGCCGCCGGGGTGCTGCCGGCGGCCGGGATCGCGACATGCGGGCTGACGGGCGTATCCACGCAGGTCAATTGCGCGGTGCGGACTTGCCGTCGAAGCGCCGGCCCCATTCGGCCAGGATCCGATCGCGGTTCGCGGCGACGGCGGCGAAATCCACCTCCGCGAGACGCTGCGAGAACTCGGGCGGATAGTTCTGCACCGTCGGCTGCACATCGGCCCGACCGAGCAGCGCGTAGTAGCGCCCATACAGCCCCATCGCATCCTTCGAGACCGCGAAGTCCATCAAGCGCCTGGCGGCATCAAGGTTGCGTGTGCCCCGGTGGATCGCCGCCGCCTCGAGATCGAAGCCCACGCCGTCGGAGGGGACGATGATGTCGATCGGCGCGCCCTGGTTCTTGAGCGCCACCGCGCGCATGTCGAAGGTGATGCCGATCGCATACTCGCCGCGTGCTGCGTTGTTGCACGGCGCGCTGCCGGAATGGGTATAGACGGCGATGTTGTCGTGCAGCCGCGTCATGAAGTCCCAGGCCGGCGCCTCGCCCTTGGTGCCGAGCCAGCCGGCGACGGTCAGCAGGCCGGTGCCGGAGGAGGCCGGGTTCGGCATCGCGATCAGGCCGCGATACGCGGGGTTGAGCAGATCATTCCAGGTCGCGGGCTTGGGCAGGTTGCGCTGCTGCGCGACCACGGTGTTGAAGCAGACCGCAGCCACGAAGGCGTCGAGCCCGACCCAGGTCATCGGGTTGCGGTCGCTGCGGAACTGCGGCCGCAGCGCCTCGGCGCCTTGCGGCGTGTAGGGCTCGAGCATGTTCTCGGCCTCGAGCCGGATCAGGCTGAACGCGGAGAGGCCCCAGATCACATCGGCGCGCGGGTTGTCCTTCTCCGCCAGCAGGCGCGTGGTGACGATCCCGGTGCTGTCGCGCACCCACACCACCTCGACGCCCGGTACCGCGCGCTCGGCCGCCTGCTTGAACACCGGCAGCTGGTCGTTCTCGAAGGCGGTGTAGACGGTCAGCCGCGTCCGCTGCGCCTCGGCCGAGGCGGCGAAGGCGAGCATGCAAGCGGCGGCGAGCAGCAGTCGGCGCATGTGACGGTCCCCAGCGTTGATCCATGCCGATCCGGCGAGGTCCCCGCCCTGCCGGTGCCGGAACATCCCATGCGGACCGCGAAAGAAGCGTGACGGTTGTGTTGCCGTTAAGTGACGTTCAGGCGGCGCGCAGTGCCGCCCGCAGGTGCGGCCGCCAGCGCGAAAGCGGCGGCGTGGCCAACCCCACCACCTTGGCGGCATCGTCCCAGCGGCGCAGGGCCACGGCCTCGGCGGCACCGGGCAGCGCGCGGAAGGCGTCGATCTCCCCCGCGCTCATCGGCCCTCCCTGCAGCGCGAGGCTCCGCACCGAAGCAGGCGAGAGCGTTGCGGCGTAGTCTGGTTCGGTCGCGACAAGATAGCGCTTCGCCGCGACGTGCAGGCGCGCCGGCGCGACCGCCGCTGGGAGGAAATGCCGCGCGAGCCAGGCCGCGCCGACATCCTCGTGGCGGCCGTCTATCCCGTGCTCGGCGATGTCCTGCGGCAGGCCGTGCAGCAGATGGCCGATGTCGTGCATCAGGGCGGCGGCGATCAGGACGGCCGGTGCCCCGGCCCGCTCCGCGAGCCACGCCGCCTGGAGGGCGTGCTCGCGCTGGCTCACGCCCTCGCCGTAATGGGCGGCCCCCGCTTCGCTGCCGAGCACGTCCAGGACCGCCTCCACGATCGCGCTCATGGCGTCTCTCCCCGTTCCAGTCGCGCCTCGATTTCCGGCAGAAGCTGCGGCAGATCCGCCACCGAGTCGATCACCCAATGCGCGCCGGCACCTCGCAGGACGGAACATGCGCGCGCGCGGATCGGATGACGTGCCGACTCATCGAGCGCGAGCAGTTCCTCGGCCGAGAGCCCCGCCTCGTTGCCGGTCAGCGCGACGCCCGCGGTCCAGGTGCCGGCTGCAAGTCCCTCGGCGATGCCTGGCGCGGTGTCGTCCACCTTCACCACGGCCTCGGCCGGAAACACGCCGAGATCGGCGAAGCAGCGATACATCATCAGGGGCGTCGGCCGGCCGGCGGCGAGATCACCGGCGCAGACGAGGCAGTCGGGTGCATAGCCCTGCGCGGCAGCGAGCGGCGCCAGCTCCCGCATGATCGGGCGCGTGTAGCCGGTGGTGCTGCCGATCGCGAGGCCGCGCGCGCGACAGGCGGCGATCGCCGCGACCGCGCCGGGGATCATGTCGGCATGATCGCGGATGGCTGCGACGGTCATCGGCTCGAACACCGAGAAGATGCGGTCGGCATCAACGGGACCGAAGGGGTGGCCGTGCCGCGCCTGCCACGCCGCGGAGACGTGCGGCAGCCGGCCGACCGCCATGATGTGGTCCCATTTCGGCAGCCCCATCGGGCCGCGCGCGTCGGCGATCGAGATCGTGACACCGAACTCGGCGAAGGCGCGCACGAAGGCGCCCATCGGGGCGCGGCTGCCGTGATCGATCACGGTACCGGCCCAGTCGAACACCACGGCCCTGAGCGGGCCGCGATAGGGCGGGCGGCTCATGCGGGCAACGTGGCGGCGATGCCGAACGAGGCGAGCGTTTCCTCGGCAAGTGCGAAGGCCGTGCTCATGCCGGTGCCCGAGGTGACCATGACGACGCGACTCTCCGGTGTCGGCGCGGCGATGAACGCAGGCGCAGCGGCGGAAGGATACTCGCCGACCCAGCGTTCGATCACCCTCGGCGCGTTGGGAAACTGCAGCACTGCGCGGGCCTCTTCAAGGATCAGCGCCTCGGTTTCCGCGGCCAGGAACGGATCGGGCGTGTCGCCGTAGTGATGCGAATCGCCGACGACAAGCGTGCCGTCGGCCGACTGCACGACGATCAGGTGGACGCCGTGCGCGAGCTGCCCGGCCTGCTCGGCGTCGAGGCGCGTGCGCAGGGCCGGCAGCGACGACGCACCCGCATAGCCGAGATAGCGCACGAGCCCGAGGTCGCTCATCACCGCCGCCGGCAACCGCCAACCCGGGTCGGCAAGGCGCAGCATCGACAGTTTGCAACGGACCGGACGATGCGCGGCGATCGCCTCGGAGAACAGCGACAGGAAGTCATTGCCCGGGCAGACGACGACACGGTCCGCCTCGATCGGTCCCCGCGTCGTGTTCACGCGGCCAGGCTCCACCGCCCGGACATGCGTCCGCCAGAGAAAGCGGACGTCGTGATCCGCCTCCAGCCAAGCGGCCAGGCGGGGAAGGGCTTCACGCGGTTCGACGCGCAGTTCGTGCGGCGAGTAGAGCGCCGCCACCAGGCCGTGCCGCAACGGCGGTGGAAGCTCTGCCGGCGCCAGTACGCGACAGCCCTCCCCCATCGGTCCGCGGGCGAACTCCTCGATCACCGCGCGCGCCTCCGGCCGACGGGCAGCCATCAACAGCCCATGATGCAGCACCGGAATGCCGGCGGCTTCCGAGACCTCGACCCAGATCTCGCGCGACCGCCGGGCCCGCCGCCACGTGTCACCGGCCTGCTGGCCGGTGACCGTGACGAAGCCGAAATTCCGGATCGAGGCGCCATTGGCGCGCGCCTCGCGGTCGATGACCGTCACCGCGAACCCGGCGCGCGCGGCCGCCAGCGCGTGCGCGAGGCCGACAATGCCGGCACCGACGACGACGAACCGCATCAACGGGGACAGCCGACGAACCCCGCCGGTCGCACAGGTCTCACGCGGCCTGCGGACGCATCCTCCGCACCTCGTCGTCCGGCGGCAGGTAGTTGGCGCCGTCGGCGTATCGCCAGTCCACCATCGTGCCCTTGGTGTTGCGCAACGCCGTCTTGCCAACGAAGGCGCCGAGCGTGGACTGGTGGTCGATCCCGCGGAACACGCAGCGCCCGAAGGGCGAGCCGAAGGGCAGATCCTTCAGCGCCGCCACCATCCGCTCGGTCTCGGTCGATCCCGCTCGCTTGATGCACTCGGCGATCGCGGTGATCGTGTCGTAGCCCACGACCGTGCCAAGCCGCGGATAGTCGTTGAAGCGACGCTCATAGGCGGTGCGGAACGCCGCGTGCTCCGGTGTGTTCACCTGGTCCCACGGATAGCCGGTGACGATCCAGCCCTCCGGCGTCTCGTCCGCCAGCGGATCGAGATACTCGGGCTCGCCGGTCAGCAGGCTGACCACGCTGCGCCTCTCGAACAGCCCGCGCGTATTCCCCTGCCGCACGAAATTCGTCAGGTCCGGACCGAAGGTGACGTTGTAGATCGCCTCGGGCCGCGCCTGCGCCAGTGCGGTCACGGTCGCGCCGGCGTCGATCCGCCCCAGCGCGGGCCACTGCTCGGCAACGAACTCCACATCCGGTCGCTTCGCCGACAACAGCTGCTTGAACCACTTCACCGCCGACTGGCCATACTCGTAGTTGGGCGAGACCGTGACCCAGCGCTTCGCCGGCAGCTTCGCCGCCTCCTCGACCAGCATTGCCGCCTGCATGTAGGTGCTGGGACGCAACCGGAACGTGTAGGCGTTGCCCTTCTGCCACACGAGCTGGTCGGTCAACGGTTCGGAGGCGACGAACAGACGCCGACGTTGTGCGGCGAAATCCGCGACCGCGAGCCCGACATGGCTGAAGAACGTCCCCGCGATCAGATCGACCCGCTCGTTGTCGATCAGTTCACCCGCGAGGCGCACGGCGTCCTGCGGCCGCCCGGCATCGTCGCGCCACACGACCTCCAACGGCCGGCCGAGCACGCCGCCGGCCGCGTTGATCTCCTCGACGCGAAGCTGCCAGCCGTTGCGGTAAGGCAAGGTGAAGGCGGGCAAGGCGGTGTAGCTGTTGATCTCGCCGATGCGGATCGGCTGGGTGCCCTGCGCGCGGATCAGCGCGGGCGCGGCGAGCGCGCCCGCGGTACCGAGCAGCACGGACCGTCGGGTGGTTCGCGTCATCGGTGTCCCTCCTGTGTCATCTTCCCCGTTGGCGGCGGCACTCTAGCGCAATCCGTCACGCGGTTCGATCTCCACGCAGGTCGCACCGACCGGCGCGGTCAAGGGTGTCGGCCACCTCAGCGCAGAGCCGATGCGGGACGATCGCAGCGCGGCGGCCGCAGCGCTGCGGGCACGCGCGAGGGCGGCCGGGCCGTGGACGCGCGCAGCATCACGGGTGCCTCCAGCACGGTTCCGACCAGGGGGGCCGGGCCGATGGCGGCCGCAGCGAGATACTCCGCGGCCCGCTGCCCCATCTCCGCCGCCGGTACGCGCACGGTGGTGAGTGGCGGTTCGGCATAGGCGGCGAAATCGAGGTCATCGAAGCCGGTGATCGAGAGGTCGCGCGGCACCGCAAGGCCAAGCGCGCGCGCACCGGCAAGCGCACCGAGCGCCAGATGGTCGTTGCCGCAGACGATGGCGGTCGGCGGGTCAGGCAAGGTGAGCAGTGCCAAAGCCGCGGCATGCCCGTCCGGGACGGTGTAGGGCCGCTCGGAGAGATAGGGCGGAGCAAGGGTGAGGCCGGAGGCTGCGAGGGCGGCGCGGACGCCGGCGACCCGCGCCGCGGCGCGGTCATTGCCGACGGTCGGCCCGGCCACCATGGCGATGCGGCGATGGCCGAGTTCGAGCAGATGCTCGACGATACGACGCGCGGCGGCGGCGTTGTCGAAACCGATAGAGGGCACGGGGATGTCCACGACCGCGCTCGTCCAGGTCACGACCGCGGGCACGGCGGGCGCACGGCGGCCGAGCAATGCCCACACCGCCGGCGGGTGCTCGGCGCCGACCAGCATCAGTCCGTCGATGCCGCGCTCGAGCAGCAGCCGCACCTCGCGGGCCTCGCGCGCGGCATCGTAGCCGGCCGAGGCGACCAGGAGCGCGAAGCCGTGCGCGTCCAGCCGTTGCTGTAATGCATCGATGCAGACGGCGAACACCTGGTTGTCGAGCGTCGGCACGATCGCGCCGACCGCGCGGCTGCGCCCTGAGGCGAGCGCGCGTGCCGCGCCGTAGGCGACATAGCCGAGCCGTTCGGCGGTGCCGAGGACGCGCGCGCGCAAGCCGGCGGTGACGAGAGCGGGCCGGTTGAACACGCGGCTGACCGTGGCCACGGAGACGCCGGCGGCCTTGGCAACGTCGCGGATCGTCACGGCGGCATCACGCATCCGGGGAGATGTAATCGATTTCACCGCCCCTGGCGAGAAACCATGCCGACCCGGAGCCGGATGAGCCACTCATCCGGTGTTGACAAAAGCCCATACGCAGCGCATGCTGAAACCGTTTTCAGCATGCCGGCCGCAGAACGTGCCGGCGGGGGAGGGAACGAACCGGTGCACGGCCTGCCGCAGGCAGAACCGACCAACACCGTCATCCGCCCCGGTGCGACCGCGCGGCGTTCGCCCGGATGGCGGGGCAGCCGTCGCGTCCGGATCGGGGTCGCGAGCCTGGTCGGCACCTTCGCGCTCTGGTGGCTGGTGACCGACATCACCGGCATCATCGGCCCGCACCGCTTCCCCGCACCCGCCGAGTTCTGGGCCGCCTTCGTGCAGATCGCGACCGACGGCTACGCGGGCGGCACGCTCATCACCCAGGCCTGGTACAGCACCCGCCTCGTCATCATGGGCTTCCTGGTCGCGATCGCGACGGGGGTGCCGCTCGGCCTGCTGATGGGCGTCTCGCACCGCGCCGAGGCGCTGCTCAACCCCGCCTTCCTGCTGGTCCGCCCGATCCCGCCGCTCGCCTGGATCCCGCTCGCCATCGTCTGGCTGGGCCTCGGCGAT
>CALKJX010000045.1 GCA_937995555.1 uncultured Elioraea sp. | reverse complement strand
GCCCGTTCGTGGTGGCGTTGGCCGCGGGGTTCGGGTTGATCCACTCGGCCGTGATGCTGCTGAACGAAACCACGGCCGCCTCGGCCGCGCCCATCCCCAGCGCCAGGACGGCGGCCCCGGCCATCAGTGCCAGACGGTTGCTCATGTGACATGTCCCCCTTCCACAGCGCCGCGGCGGCGCGGCCGCCCACGGCACGGTTCGGCGCGACGCGCGCCGATACTGCGCGGTCTTGCAAGTGCCGTGCCAACATCGCCAAGGGCTTGCAGACGTTCGCATTCCCGACCGGATGTCGTGTCCTCCCCGGCAGAGTGTAAAAATTCTCGACACGATCCGGCGGCCGTTGCCGGGACCGGGCGATGGGTCGAATCGGAAGACGAAGGGCCTTAAGCCGCGCCGCCGCCCGTGTATCAAGGTACCACCGCATTAACGGATCCCCTCGCTGGCGTGTCCGCACATGTCAAGGCACAGGTCAATTTGGCCGGAGAGTCGAGAGATCTTCAGGGCAAGGCGGCGACCGTCCTGTCGCGATGCCTAGTGACGCCCTTGCCGGTACGGGCTGGGCAGGAACGGGAACTGGCTAGCGGTGCGTTCCGGGGCGTGCGTCCATTTGCGCGGGCCCCGACATGTCCTGTCGGATTTCTTTACAGTCGCGGTATGTCGCTGCCGCCGCGCGCCACCGCGGCCCGGCCCGCCAGCACCGCCCGCGCCTCGGCCGCGTCGCGCTGCATCTGCTCGACCAGCGCCTCCAGGGTCTCGAACCGCGCCTCGTCGCGCAGGAACGCGTGCAGCCGCACCCGCATCGCCTGCCCGTAGAGGTCGGGGACGACGTCGAACAGATGCACCTCCAGCAGCGGCTCGGGCAGCGGATTGACGGTCGGACGCACCCCCAGGCTCGCCACCCCTCGCCACCACGTCACCGCGCCGTCCGCCGCCGGCAGCCCCGCCTCGACCGCGTAGATGCCGAGCCGCGGCGCGAGATGCCGGCCGAGCGGGATGTTCGCGGTCGGGAAGCCGAGCGTGCGGCCGAGCGCGGCCCCGCGCGCGACCGTGCCGCGGATCTCCCAAGACCGGCCCAGGATCGCCGCCGCACGCGCGCAGTCGCCCGCCTTCAGCGCATCGCGCACGGCGGTGGACGACCAGACCAGCCCGTCGGGGGCGGCCGCTTCGGGCACGATCGACACCCCCATGCCGTGCGCCGGGCCGAGGGTGGCCAGCAGCGCCGGCGTGCCGGTGCGCCTGTGGCCGAAATGGAAGTCCGGCCCGCAGGCGAGGTGGCGCGCGCCCAGCCCCTCGGCCAGCACGGCGTCGATGAAGGTCTCGGCCGGCATGCGGCTGAAGGCCAAGTCGAAGGGGAGCTGGTAGAGGATCTCGACGCCCAGTGCCGCCAGCGCCTCGGCCTTGGCCTCGGCGAGCGTCAGCCGGAACGGCGGGTCGGCCGGGCGGAACACCTCGCGCGGGTGCGGCTCGAAGGTCAGTGCCGCGAGCGGGATGCCGCGGCCGTGCGCGGCCTCGGCGGCGGCGGCGATGACGGCGGCGTGGCCACGATGCACGCCGTCGAAATTGCCGAGGGCGACGGCGGCGCCGCGCGCGTCGGGCGGCAGGGCAGAGAACTCGTGGAAGATGCGCACGGAGGGCAGATGGCCCGCCCGCGACGGGCGGTCAACTCAGGCGGCGGCCACTTTCGGCGCGGCGGCGGCGCGCGCCGGCACCATCACCAGCGCCTCGCCCTCCACCACCGGCTTGCCGCCGACCGTGCAGACCGTGCGCAGCGTCGCCCGCTTCTTCTCGCCGTCGAGCGAGAGGACCTCGCAGGTGGCCGTCACCGTGTCGCCGATCCGCACCGGCGCCTTGAACTTCAGGCTCTGCGCCAGATAGACCGTGCCCGGGCCGGGCAGCTTGGTGCCGAGCACCGTGGAGATGAAGGCCGCCGACAGCATCCCGTGCGCGATCCGCCCCTTGAAGACCGTCTTTTCGGCGTATTCGGCGTCCAGATGCACCGGGTTCATGTCGCCCGAGACGCCAGCGAACAGCACGATGTCGGACTCGGTCACGGTGCGCGAGAAGGACGCGCTCATCCCCTCGGACAGATCCTCGAAGTAGATGAACCCGTTGCCGGCCGTCCCTGACATGAACCACACCCTTTCCCGCTGTCCGACTCATCGCTTGCGGCGGCGCAGCACGTCCAAAGCTACGCGAGCCGTGCTGCCTGGACAAGCATTCCAGCGCAGCGCAGCATGCCGCGCGATCTGAAACAGAGGATGAACATCACCATGCCGGCGACCGATCCGGGCCCGTCCGAGGCGATCCTCGACGGGCTGCGCGCGTGGGTCGAGATCGAGACCCCGACCACCGACCCGAACGCCGTCAACCGCCTGATCGACAAGGCGGAATCCGGCCTGCGCGGGGCCGGCGCCGAGGTCCGGCGGATCGCCGGCCGCGACGGCTACGGAGATATGCTCCGCGCGCGGATCGGCCATGCGGAAGGCAAGGGGATCCTGATCGCCGGACACCTCGATACGGTCTGGGCGCACGGGACCCTCGCCGCCATGCCGTTCCGGGTGGAGGGTGAGCGCGCCCACGGCCCCGGCATCTACGACATGAAGGCGGGCTCTTTCCTCGCCTACCACGCGGTGACGTCGCTGCTCCGCCAGAAGGTCGCGACCAGGCTGCCGGTCACCCTGCTGCTCACCCCGGACGAGGAGGTCGGCAGCCCCACCAGCCGCGCGCTGATCGAGGCCGAGGCGCGCGCCGCCGCCTATGTGCTGATCCCCGAGCCCGCGGGGCCGGGCGGCGCCGTGGTGACCGCGCGCAAGGGGGTGGGCCGGTTCGAACTCGCGGTCACCGGTGTGGCGGCGCATTCGGGCGGCAATTTCGAGGACGGCGCCTCGGCGGTAGTGGAACTCGCGCACCAGATCCTGGCGATCAACGCCATGGTCGATCTCAAGCGCGGCATCACCACCAATGTCGCGCCGATCGCGGGCGGCACACGGCCCAATGTGATCGCGCAGGAGGCGTCGTGCGAGATCGACCTGCGCGTGCCCACAGTCGAGGATGGCGAACGCTGCCAGGCCGCGATCCTCGGGCTCAAGCCGAAGAACCCGCGCTGCCGCGTGACGGTGACGGGCGCGATGAACCGTCCGCCCTATGCCGAAAGCCCGGCCGTGCTCGGGCTCTACGAGCAGGCGCGCGCGATCGCGGCCGGTCTCGGCTTCGAGCTGCCGAAGCAGCACCGCGGCGGCGGCTCGGACGGCAACTTCACCGCGGTGATGGGCATCCCCACGCTGGACGGGCTCGGCTGCCCCGGCGCCGGCGCGCATGCCGATCATGAGCACATCCTGTGGCGCGAGCTCGCGCCGCGCGCCGCGCTGATGCTCGGCCTGCTGGAGACGCTGCACTGAGCCCCATGCGCATCCTCGTCACCGGCGGCGCGGGCTTCATCGGCTCGGCCGTCGTGCGCCATCTCGTGCGCAATGTCGGCGCACGGGTGCTGAACCTCGACAAGCTCACCTACGCGGCCAACCTCGCCGCGGTCGAGAACGCGGTCTTTTCGCCGAACTACGCGTTCGTGAAGGCCGATATCGCCGATGCCGAAGCCGTCGGGCGCGCGATCGCCGAGTTCCGCCCGGATGCGATCATGAACCTGGCCGCCGAGACGCATGTCGATCGCTCGATCGACGGCCCGCTCGCCTTCGTGCAGACCAACGTGATGGGCACGGCGGCGCTGCTGCACGAGGCCACACGCTACTGGCGCGGCCTCGACCCGGCGGCGCGTGCGCGGTTCCGCTTCCTCCAGGTCTCGACCGACGAGGTCTATGGCGCGCTCGGCGAGGAGGGGGCCTTCACCGAGGCCTCGCCCTACCGCCCGAACTCGCCCTATGCGGCGTCCAAGGCCGGCGCGGATCATCTCGCGCGCGCCTGGTTCCGCACCTACGGCCTGCCGACCCTGATCTCGAACTGCTCGAACAACTACGGGCCGTGGCAGTTCTGGGAGAAGCTGATTCCGCTGATGACCATCAAGGCCGTGCGCGGCGAGAAACTGCCGGTCTATGGCGACGGACGGCAGGTGCGCGACTGGCTCTATGTCGAGGATCACGCCGAGGCGCTGCACGCCATCCTGACGCGCGGCACCCCGGGCGAGACCTATCTCGTCGGCGGCGGCGAGGAGTGCCGCAATCTCGATGTCGTCAGCGCGATCTGCGACCTGGTGGACGAGCTGGAGGGGCCGCAGGCCGAGGGGCCGCGACGGCGGTTGATCGCCTTCGTACCGGACCGGCCGGGCCACGATTTCCGCTACGCGATCGACTGCACGCGGATCGAGCGCGAGCTCGGCTGGAAGGCGGCGCAGCGCAGCTTCGCCGAGGGGCTGCGCCGCACCGTCACCTGGTATCTCGAACACCGCGGCTGGTGGGAGGACGGGATGCGCGAGCGCTATGACGGCGGGCGGCTGGGCGTGTCATGAAGGGAATCATCCTCGCCGGCGGCGCCGGCACGCGGCTGCATCCGATGACCAGCGTGCTGTCGAAGCAGCTGCTGCCCGTCTACGACAAGCCGATGATCTACTACCCGCTCAGCACGCTGCTGCTGGCGGGCATCCGCGACATCCTGGTGATCACCACACCCGAGCACGCGGCGCTGTTCCGTGCCCAGCTCGGCGACGGCTCGGTGTGGGGCGTGCGGCTCTCCTACGCGGTGCAGCCGAAGCCCGAGGGGCTGGCGCAGGCCTTCCTGATCGGCCGCGACTTCATCGCCGGCGAGCGCGTCTGTCTGATCCTCGGCGACAACATCTTCCACGGCGACGGGCTGCAAACGATGCTCGCCCGCGCCGCCGCGTCAGACGAGGCCGTGGTGTTCGCCTATCACGTGCGCGACCCCGAGCGCTTCGGCGTGGTGTCGTTCGGCGCGGATTGGCGGCCGGTGTCGATCGAGGAGAAGCCGCGCGCGCCCAGGTCGAACTGGGCCGTCACCGGGCTCTACTTCTACGGCCCGGACGTGTCGGACGTGGCGGCGCGGCTCAAGCCCTCGCCTCGCGGCGAGCTCGAGATCAGCGACCTGAACGCGGTCTATCTCGCCGAGGGCCGGCTGGCGGTGGAGCGGCTCGGGCGCGGCTATGCCTGGCTCGACACCGGCACGCCCGAAAGCCTGATCGAGGCGGCCGAGTTCGTCCGCTCGCTGGAGATGGTGCAGGGGCTGAAGGTCGCCTGCCCCGAGGAGATCGCTTGGCGCATGGGTTTCATCGACCGCGCGGCCGTGATCGCGGCGGCCGAGCGGCTCGGCAGGTCGGCCTACGGCGCCTATCTCCGCCGCCTGCTCGCCGAGGAGGGTTGAGCCGGCCGCGCTTGACCCCGGGCGGCCGCGCTGCCACCTCTGGGTAAAGCCGACCCGGCCGGTCCAGAATGGCTCGGGCTGGCGGGCGAAGGAGTACGCCATGTTCATCGAGACCGAGGACACCCCCAACCCGGCGACGCTGAAGTTCCTTCCCGGGCGCACCGTGATGGCCGCCGGCACGGCCGATTTCCCCGGGCCCGACTCGGCCGGCGCGAGCCCGCTCGCGCGTGCGCTGTTCGGCCTGCCCGAGGTGACGCGCGTGTTCCTCGGCGCCGACTTCATCACCGTCAGCAAGACGCATGATGCCGACTGGTCGCTGCTGAAGCCCCAGGTGCTCGGCGTGATCATGGACCATTTCCTCTCCGGCCTGCCGGTGATCGAGGGCGAGGCGGAGGACGAGGACGCGTTCGAGGTGGCGGAGGAGGATCGCGAGATCGTCGCGCAGATCCGCGAGCTGATCGACACGCGCGTGCGCCCCGCGGTCGCGATGGATGGCGGCGACATCGTGCTGCGCGGGTTCCGCGACGGCGTGGTGCAGCTCCGCCTGCAGGGTGCGTGCTCGGGCTGTCCGTCCTCGCGCGCGACGCTGAAGCACGGCATCGAGAACATGCTGAAGCACTACGTGCCCGAGGTCGTCGCGGTGCAGGCGGTGGAGTAGCCGTTGGGGCTCGACGACTGGTCGCTCGACCTGCTGTTCCGCGACGCGCGCACCTTCTCGGCGTGGCGCCCTGATCCGGTCACAGACGACGAGCTGCGGCGCGTCTGGGATCTTGCGAAGCTCTGTCCGACGAGCGCGAACTGTTCGCCGGTGCGGGTGCTGTTCCTGCGCAGCACGGAGGCGAAGGAGAAGCTGAAGCCGGCGTTGTCGGCAGGCAACGTGGCGAAGACCATGGCCGCGCCGGTCACGGCGATCGTGGGCCACGATGTCGAGTTCCACGATCTGCTGCCGCGGCTGTTTCCCGAGGCGGATGCGCGGCGCTGGTTCGCGGGCAATCCGGACCTGCTCGAAACGACCGCGTTCCGCAACGGCACCTTGCAGGGCGCGTATCTGATCCTGGCGTGCCGCGCGGTCGGGCTGGATTGCGGGCCGATGAGCGGGTTCGACAATGCGCTGGTGGACGAGCTGTTCTTCAAGGGGACGTCGATCCGGTCGAACTTCCTGGTGAACATCGGGCGGGGTGACGGCACGCTGTTGCCGCCGCGCCGGCCGCGGCTGGGGGTCGAGGACGCGGGCAAGGTTCTGTGAGGGCGGGGGGCCGCAAGGCCCCCCGATGCGGGCTTCGCCC
>CALKJX010000044.1 GCA_937995555.1 uncultured Elioraea sp. | reverse complement strand
CACGCCGAGCACCGCGATCAGCGGATAGACCGCATAGGCCATCGGCGTCAGGCCGAAGACCGTGATGTAGAGCGTGGGGCTGCCCGCACCGAAGGCGAACAGCCCGCCCATCGCCCCGGCCGCCACGGCGGCCGGCCGGCGGAACCGACCGTCGCGCCAGACGGCGCGGTACGCATGAAGCACCGCGCCAAGATCGAGCGCCGGCGCGCGCACCCGGCTGGTCTCGGGCATGGCCGCCGCCGCCCAGGCCAGCACGCCGAGTCCCGCCCCCGCGCTCGCCCAGAAGCCGAGCCGCCAGCCCTCCGCCTGTTCGAGCGCCGCCCCGGCAAGCGGGGCGAGCGCCGGCACCGCCGCCGTCGCCATCGACAGCGCGGCCATGCCGCGGCCGAGCGTCCGGCCCTCCGCGCCGTCGCGCAGGCTCGCCCGCGCGATCACCAGCCCGGCCGCGCCGCCCAGCGCCTGCACCGCCCGCCCGACCAGCAACACCCAGAACGCAGGGGCGAGGGCGGCGACCGTGCTGCCGAGCGCGAACACGACCAGGGCGGCGAGCACCACCGGCCGCCGCCCGTGCCGGTCCGACAGCGGGCCCCAGAGCAGTTGCGACGGCGCGAAGGCGGCGAGAAACACCGCCACCACCAGGCCGGCCGCGCCGGCGCCGAACTCGGCCCCGATCGCGGGCAGGCTCGGCAGCGGCAGATTGGCGGCGACCTGGCCGATCCCGGCCACGGAGGCCAGCAGGACGAACGGTACGGCCGGGGCAGGCGCCGAGAGAGCGGCCGTCGTGGTGCCGGTTCTGGGCGCTCCGTCCATGCGCCGGACCTTCGCGGCAGAGATGGCGCGCGTCAACGCCTCGTCGGGGTGTGCGCGGCGAGCATGGTGCCGGCGAGGATCAGCGCGATCCCGGAGGCGGCCACGGCATCGGGGACGAGGCCGAACAGCATCAGGTCGAAGCCGAGCGCCCAGGCGAGCTTCACGTATTGCCAGGGCTGGAGGACGGCGACCTCGGCGCGCTGCAAGGCCGCCGCGAGCGTCCACTGCCCGGCCGCCTGGAGGGCGGCGAAGGCCGCGAGCATGACCCAGTCGGCCGCGCTCGGCCCGGTCCAGAGGAACGGCACGGCAACCCCGGTCATCGCCGCGCCGACCAGCGCCGATTGCAGGGTGAAGTCCATGGCCGTCGCCTCGCCGCGCAGTCGGCGGGCAAGGAGCTGGTAGCCGGCATAGGCGAACTGGCCGGCGACCGCGAAGGCCGCAGCCGGCTGGAACGCCGCGAGCCCCGGCCGCAGCACCGCGAGCACGCCGAGGAAGCCGAGCGCCACCGCCGCCCAGCGGCGTACACCCACACGCTCGCCGAGCACCGGACCCGCGAGCGCCGTCAGGATGATCGGGCCGGTGAAGGCGATCGCCGAGACCTCGATCACCGGCATCCGCGCATAGGCGAGGATGACCAGGATCGAGGAGCCGATCACGCCGATGCCGGCGAGCCGCATGTCGCGTGCGCGTGGCGGGAACAGCGCGCGCCGCCAGGCGGCCGCGGGCCGCGGCAGGAGCGGGCTCATCGCCGCGGCTGCGACCAGCAACAGGGCGCAGCGGAGAAAGGTGATCTGCACCGCATCGATGCGCGCGCTGAGCAGCTTCGCCGTCACGTAGCCCGCCGTGTAGAGCAGGCCCGACAGCACGACGAGCAGGGGGCCGAGGAGGGCGGGGCGCGGCATGGGCTCGGCCGAGCCTCGCACGCGCGCCCGGGCGGCGGAACCGGCTGCCACGATCGAAACGCAATGCCGCGCCGGCGGACAGGCAGCGGACATCTCCGACCGTCACACCGCGGCCGAACGACTGCATGCCCCGCAAGGAGTGGATCGATGCTCACCACCTCATTGTCCGTGCGCTTCGGCCTCACCCTGCCCGCAGTCTCCGCCGGCATGGCTTTCGTCGCCGGCCCGCGTCTCGCCACCGCGCTGTCCGACGCGGGCGGGCTCGGCGTGCTCGGCGGAGCGATGGCGCCGCCCGAGGGTCTGGCCGGGCTGGTCGCGGCGAGGCGCCGTCTCGCGCCGCGCCCGTTCGGCGTCGATCTCGTAGTGGCGGACGGCCGCGCGCTGGTCGCGGTGCTGGCGATGGGCGCCGAGGCGGCCTGGTGCGGCACGCGTTTCCGCGCCTCCGAGGCGGCCGAGGCACATCCGCGCTGCGAGCAGGCCGTGATCGAGGCCGGGGGCGGCGACACGGTCCGCACGATGCTGTTCCGCCCCGATTGGCCGGGCGAGCCGGTCCGCGCGCTGCGCAATGCCGCCGTGCGCGACTGGGCGGGCCGCGAGGCGGAGGCGGCCGCCCTGCCGGCGGAGATCGTCGGCTCGACCCTGATCGGCGCCGCACAGGTGCCGATGCCGCGCTTCTCGGCGATCCTGCCGACCGGGGCGACCAGCGGCAATCTCGGCCAGATGTGCCTGACCGCGGGGGAGGCTGCGGGGAACATCGCCGCGGTGCTGCCGGCCGCCGCCATCATCGAGGCGTTCCGGCGCGAGGCCGCCGATGCCCTGCACCTTCTGGCCGGCCGCAGCCCGCGCAAGGCGGCCTGCGCCGATGCGCCTGTTCCGTCCCGCCCGTGCCGAAGACGCGGCCGCGATCGCGCGGCTTCTCCTGATCTCCTCCGACGGGTTCGCCGCCTATGCCTGGGGCCTGCTCGCCAAACCGGGCGAGCCACTGGAAGCCGCCGGGCGACGTCGCCACGCCCGCACCGGCGTGCCGTTCTCCGGGGAGAACGCGGCGGTGGCCGCGCAGGACGGCGCCATGGTGGGCATGGCGCATGCCGTCCCGATCGGCGTTTCGGATGCGCCGAGCGAGGAGCCCGATCCGGTCCTGCGCCCGTATGCCGAGCTCGAGGAGCCGGGCAGCCTCTATCTCGCCGGGCTGGCGATCGAGGCGCCGCACCGCGGCCTCGGCATCGGCTCGGCGCCGATGGATGCGACCGAGGCGCGAGCCGAGGCGTTCGGCTTCGATCGGCCGAGCACGATCTGCTTCGCGATGAACACCGGCGCCTATCGGCCGTACGAGGGCCGCGGCTATGTCCCGAAGGACCGCCGCGCGCTCGTGCCGCACCCGACGCTGCGCTACGACCCGGGTGATGCGGTGCTGCTGGTCAAGACGCTCGGCTGATCCCCGCCGCCAGCGTTTGACGCTGCGGCGCAGCAGGCGTATCCCTTCGGCCCGGTTCTGAAGGGCGCGGCATCACTGGCCCGCGCCCTTTTGGCTTGCGAGAGGAAAGCCGCGATGGATGCCCGAGAAGCCCTGATGCTGGGCCGGGACAGCGAGGGCAGGCTGGTGCGCCGGCCGCTCAGCCCGCACCTGCAAGTCTACAGGCCGCAGATCACCTCGGTGCTGTCGATCCTGCACCGCATCTCGGGCGTCGCTCTCGCGGTCGGCAGCGGCCTGCTGGTCTCCTGGCTGATGGCGGTGGCTGCCGGCCCGGTCGGCTTCGCCCAAGCGCAGGCGGTCTTCGGCAGCGTCCTCGGCCGGCTGATGCTGTTCGGCTGGACGCTCGCGCTGTTCTACCACTTCTGCAACGGCATCCGGCATCTCGCCTGGGATCTCGGCCACGGCTACGACCTGGAGACCGTTACCCGCTCCGGCTGGTTCACGGTCGGCGCCACGGTCGGACTGACGCTGTTCGCCTGGATCCTCGGCTACGCGCTGCTTGGCTGAGGAGTCGGGCCATGGCAACCGAAAAGCTCTCCCAGCGCACGCTGCGCTCGCCGCTGGGGCGGGTGCGCGGGCTCGGCGCGGCCCGGGAAGGCGCGCATCACTGGTGGGTGCAACGGCTGACCGCAGTCGCGCTGGTGCCGCTGACACTCTGGTTCGTCGCCAGCGTGATCGTGCTCGGCGGCGCCTCGCATGGCGAGGTCGTGCTGTGGATGGCGCGGCCGCACAACACCGTGCTGCTGCTGGTGCTGATCGGCGCGACGTTCTGGCATGCGGCCCTGGGTTTGCAGGTCGTGATCGAGGACTACATCCGGGGGGAGCGCGTGCGGCTGGCGGCAATGCTGGCGATGAAGGCGGCGATGCTGCTGCTCGCGCTGTTCGCCGCGGTCGCGGTGCTGAAGGCCGCGCTGTAGCGGCCGACGACAGGACGGGACGAGATGAACGCGATCACGCTTCCCTCGCAGCGCGCCTACCGGATCGTCGACCACACCTACGACGTGGTGGTGGTCGGTGCCGGCGGCGCGGGGCTGCGCGCCACCCTGGGCATGGGTGCGGCGGGCCTGAAGACCGCCTGCGTGACCAAGGTGTTCCCGACGCGCAGTCACACGGTTGCCGCCCAGGGCGGGATCGGTGCGGCACTCGGCAACATGGGCGAGGACGACTGGCGCTGGCACATGTACGACACCGTGAAGGGGTCGGACTGGCTCGGCGACCAGGACGCGATCGAGTACATGTGCCGCGAGGCGATCCCGGCCGTCTACGAACTCGAGCATTTCGGCGTGCCGTTCAGCCGCACCGAGGACGGACGGATCTACCAGCGCCCATTCGGCGGCCACATGAAAGACTACGGCAAGGCGCCCGCCATGCGCGCTTGCGCCGCGGCCGACCGCACCGGGCATGCGATCCTGCACACGCTCTACCAGCAGTCGCTGAAGCATGAGGTGGAATTCTTCGTCGAGTACTTCGCGCTCGACCTGATCATGGACGACGACGGCGCCTGCCGTGGCGTGGTCGCCTGGAACCTCGAGGACGGCACCATCCACCGCTTCCGCGCCGCGCTCACGGTGCTCGCGACGGGCGGCTACGGGCGTGCCTATTTCTCCTGCACCTCGGCGCATACCTGCACCGGGGACGGCAATGCGATGGTGCTGCGCGCCGGCCTGCCGCTCCAGGACATGGAGTTCGTGCAGTTCCACCCCACGGGCATCTACGGCGCGGGCTGCCTGATCACCGAGGGCGCGCGCGGCGAGGGCGGGTACCTGACGAACGCCGAGGGTGAGCGCTTCATGGAGCGCTACGCGCCGACCGCGAAGGATCTCGCCAGCCGCGACGTGGTGTCGCGCTCCATGACGATCGAGATCCGCGAAGGGCGCGGCTGCGGCCCGCACAAGGACCATGTGCTGCTGCATCTCGAGCATCTCGGCGCCGACCTGCTGGCCGAGCGCCTGCCCGGGATCAGCGAGACCGCGAAGATCTTCTCGGGTGTGGATGTGACGCGCGAGCCGATCCCGGTGCTGCCGACCGTGCATTACAACATGGGCG
Source organism: uncultured Elioraea sp. (assembly GCA_937995555.1). GTDB lineage: Bacteria > Pseudomonadota > Alphaproteobacteria > Acetobacterales > Acetobacteraceae > Elioraea. Next base: position 6,812 of record CALKJX010000044.1, on the reverse strand, counting down.
GCATCCCGACGAACTACCGCACCGAGGTGATCACGCATGGCCCCGACGGCGACCGCGTGGTGCCGGGGCTGATGGCGGTCGGCGAGGCGGCCTGCGTGTCGGTGCACGGCGCGAACCGCCTCGGCACCAACTCCCTGCTCGACCTTGTGGTGTTCGGCCGCGCCGCCGCGCACCGCGCCGCCGAGATCGTCAAGCCGGGCCAGAGCCAGCCGCCGCTGCCGGCGCGCGCGGGCGAGCGTGCGCTCGACCGGCTCGACCGCACGCGTCACGCCAAGGGCGGGACGAACACGGGCGAGATCCGGCTGGCGATGCAGCGCACCATGCAGGACCATGCCGCCGTGTTCCGCACCTCCGCCTCGCTCGCCGAGGGCGTGGAGAAGATGCGCGGCAACTGGCGCCACATGGACGATCTGCGCGTGAACGATCGCAGTCTGATCTGGAACAGCGACCTCGTGGAGGCGCTGGAGCTCGACAATCTCATGGGCAACGCGATGACCACGATCGTCTCGGCCGAGGCGCGCCACGAGAGCCGCGGCGCGCATGCGCACGAGGACTACCCCGAGCGCGACGACGAGAACTGGCTGAAACACACGCTCGCCTGGTGCGACGAGACCGGCCAGGTGCGGCTCGACTACCGCGGCGTGACGCTGACCACGCTCACCAACGAGGTGCAGAGCTTCCCACCCAAGGCGCGCGTGTACTGAGCGCGGAGAGGACCGAGACGGATGGCGACGTTCACCCTGCCCGCGAATTCAAGGATCGGCGCCGGGCAGACCCACAAGGCCCCTGCCGGCGCCAAGCGGGTGAAGGAGTTCCGGATCTATCGCTGGAACCCGGATGACGGGCGGAACCCGCGCATGGACACGTTCGAGATCGATCTCGACAAGTGCGGGCCGATGGTGCTGGACGCGCTGATCAAGATCAAGAACGAGATCGACACGACCGTCACCTTCCGCCGCTCCTGCCGCGAGGGCATCTGCGGCTCCTGCGCGATGAACATCGACGGCACCAACACGCTGGCCTGCCTCAAGCCGATCGACGAGGTGCAGGGGGCGGTGAAGATCACGCCGCTGCCGCACATGCCGGTGGTGAAGGATCTCGTGCCCGATCTCTCCCAGCCCTACGCGCAGCTCCGCTCGATCGAGCCCTGGCTGAAGGCGGACACACCTCCGCCGCCCGATGCCGAGCGGCTGCAGAGCAAGGAGGAGCGGGCCAGGCTCGACGGGTTGTGGGAATGCATCCTCTGCTTCTGCTGCTCGACGTCCTGCCCCTCCTACTGGTGGAACGGCGACCGCTATCTCGGCCCGGCCGTGCTGCTGCAGGCCTATCGCTGGATCGCCGACAGCCGCGACGAGGCGACCGGCGAGCGGCTGGATGCGCTTGAGGACCCGTTCAAGCTGTATCGCTGCCACACCATCATGAACTGCACCAAGACCTGTCCGAAGGGGCTGAACCCGGCGCAGGCGATCGGCGAGATCAAGAAGCTGATCCTCGAGCGGCGGGGATAGCGCGGCGGAACGGCTCCGAACCGCGCCGGCTCTCAGCCGGCCGAGGCGCGGTCACGCTGCACGCGGTAGCGGCCGGGGTTCATCACCCGCGTGCCCTCGGGAGTGGTCGGCGAGAACTCGAACACCGGCCCCTCCCAGTCGCCGAAGTCGATGGGACGGGACCCGTCCGTCCAGTGGTGGTAGGTCTGGGTGTCGCGTGCGGCGATGACGCGCGCACCCGTCCGCAAGGCCAGTTCGCCGCAGAAGCGCCGTCCGTCGCCCCAGGTGCCGCGATTCGGCGCGTAGGTGTCGGCGGGAGCGCAGGCGAACAGCACGATCTGGTCGACCAATCCGCGCCACGCGTCGGTCAGGTGCACGGTCCAGAGCGTCAGCCCCTCGCGGCCGAGCTGAAGTCCGAAGCCGCCATGCGCATCCGGCGTGCACGCCTGGTTGCCGAGATCCCAGTTCGCCTCGAAGCCGTGGCTGAGCAGGTGCAGCCGGTCCAGCTTGTGCCGTTCGCGGGCCCGCCGCGCGACCGTGTCGACGATGTGGCGGATGCCGGTGTGCTGGTTCACCTGCATCACGAAATTGTACCAGGTGGGCGTGGCCCCGGCCAGGCGGCGGTCATGCACGACCATTGATGGCATCGCTGCGCCTCCAAGACGTGATCCTGTCCTCTCCCGGCCCGGACAGTGTTCCATAGTGGCATCGGTTCCTCAATCATGATCATGGTCGCCCGCGTCGGACCCGAGCCCGGAGGGCCCGCCTCGCTGCCGGATCGATCAGAAACCTGTTCCATTTCGCCCGCGTGCCGTGCTTTGATTGCCGGCCCACAGTCGGGGAGGTCGGCCATGGCCCGTCCTCTGGCCAGGATCGACGGTATCGGCCGCAAGCAGGCGGAGGCCCTTGCCGCTGTCGGCGTCAGGACAACCGAGGATCTGCTGGAGGCGGCCGCCCGGCCGAAGGGGCGCGCTGCGCTCGCCGAGCAGACGGGGATCGCCGAGGACACCTTGCTCGACTGGGCCAACCGCGCCGATCTGCTGCGCATCGCCGGGCTCAGCGTCGAGCTGCTGACGCTGATGGCCGCGACTGGAGTGCTGAGCGTGCCAGCCCTGAAACGTCAACGACCGGATGCGCTCGCCGCCGCACTCCAGGCCGCGAATGCGCGGCGCGGGCTGCTCGCCCGTGTGCCCGGCGAGGCGCAATGCGCGAAGCTGATCGCGGCGGCGAAGGCGCTGCGTCGGCGGCTCAGCTACTGAGCGGCCGCGCTATCCGTCCAGCCGGACGTTCGCTGCGCGCGCGACCTCGCCCCATTTCGCGATCTCCGCGCGGATGAAGGCGGCGAACGCTTCCGGCGGGCCGGCCGCCGGGATGCCGCCCATGTCGATCATGCGCTGGCGGGTCTCGGGATGCGCGAGTGCCGCCTGGATGTCGGCGCTGACCCTGGTGACGATCGCCTCCGGCGTCGCCCGGGGCGCGATGATTCCCGACCAGCCGGCGGCATCGAAGCCGGGTGCCACGGTCTCGGCCACCGTCGGGATGTCGGCCAGCAGGGGCGAGCGCGTCGCGGTCGTCACCGCGAGCGGGCGGACGCGCCCGGCGCGGATATGGCCGAGGGCGGCGGCCACGCTGTCCAGCATGATCGGCACCATGCCGGCGATCACGTCGGTCATCGCCGGCGCCGAGCCGCGATAGGGCACGTGCGTCATCCTGATCCCGGCCCGGGTGGCGAACAGCTCCGCCGTCAGATGCTGCGCCGTGCCCGGCCCGGCCGAGGCGTAGTTCAACGCACCGGGCTCGGCCTTGGCCCGGGCGACGAGACCCTGCACGGTCGTCGCCGGGAAGTCGGGGTGCACGACCAGCACGAGCGGGGCGAGGAACACATTCGAGACGGGCGCGAAATCGGCGATCGGGTCGTAGGGTAGCCGCGCGATCACATTCGGGTTGATCGCCAGGGTTCCCGAGGTGCCCATGATCAGCGTGTGGCCATCGGGCGCTGCCAGCTTGCCGGCCTCGAGTCCGACCGCGCCGGCCCCGCCCGCGCGGTTCTCCACCAACACTCGGTGCGGCCACGTCGCCGAGAGCCGATCCGCAAGCAGCCGCGCGAACAGGTCCGCGGCCTGGCCGGGCGGGAACGGCACGATGATGCGCACCGGCCGATCGGGATAGGCGTGGGCGACGGGCGCGAGCAGCAGCACGGCGGAGGCGAGCGCGGCCCGGCGGGAGAGCGGGGGCATGGGGACGCTCCTCTCAGATGCGGCAGTCAACCCGCTGCCGTTGACGCGTACCGTGCTGCGTTCTCCGTCGGCGCGCAACCGCTGTCGTGCTACCGCTTCCGCCCGCCGCCGAAGGCGAGGATGCCGGCAGCGGCGCTGATCGCCGCCCCACCGATCCAGACCCAGACATCCGGCACCTCGCCCAGCACCAGCAGGCCGAAACCCGACGCCCAGACCAGGCGAAGGAAGTCCACCGGATAGAGCAGCGAGGCATCGGCATTGCGGAACGCCTGGCCGAGGGCAAGCTGGCCGAGTGTCGCGAGGGCGCCGATCGCGACCAGGAACATCAGCGCCTTGCCGCTGGGCCACACCCACACCGGCAGCGCGAAGCCGAGGCTGATCGGGATCAGCAGCAGCGCCATCCAGGCGGCGATCGTCAGGCTCGTTTCGGTGCGCGCCAGGCTCTTGATGGTGGTCATCACCGCCGCCCAGAACAGCGTCGCGAGCAGCACGAGACCGGTGCCGAGGGCGAACGGCACGGCACCCGGCCGCACGATGGCGATCGCGCCGGCCACGCCGAGGGCGAGGCCGAGCAGCCGCACCGGGTCGAGCCTCTCACGCAACAGCACGACCGCCATCGCGGTCGCGACCACCGGGCCGAGGAAGGACAGCGCCGTGACCTTGGCAAGCGGGGCGAGGCTGAGGCCGAGGAAGTAGCTCAGCATGAAGCCGGCATTCAGCACCGCACGGAAGGCGTGGGCCGGGAAACGCGTCGTCCGGAGCGCCGCGAAGCCGCCGCGCATGATCCAAGGCGACATCAGCAGGAAGCCGATCAGGCTGCGGAAGAAGGCGGTCTCGAAGGGATGCACTTCCTCCGAAACGAAACGAATGAGGCTGTGGCTGCCGGCGAACCCGAAGGTTGAAACCACCATCAGGCCAACGCCGCGCGCCGCCCGGGCATCGAGTGAGGGAAATCCCGCCATGAACGGCGCCGAGATGCGCACGAACGGCCGGGTTGTGCAACGGCCGCGTGAGGGTGTCTTTGCTTGCACGCCCATGCGCGAGGATTGCGACACCCGTTGCATCCGAACGCGCGACTTGGCATCACATGCGCCGCATTGCCACAGGGAGAGGTCCGATGGCGCGAGCGAGCGGCGGGGCGAAGACGAAGGCTCAGGGTAAGGCGGCCAGGAAGCCGGCGCCGGCAGCGGCGAAGCCGGCAAAGGCCGCCGCATCGCGCACCGCCAAGCCGGCGGCCAAGCCCGCCCCGGCGCCCGAGATGCGGCTCTCGATCGCCGCCGCCCTGCTGCGCAAGAACGCCCGGCGCATCGGCGCCTGACGACGCGCAGTCAAGGGCCGCTAGTCGCCGGCCGGGCCGTTGCCGCGGCCAGGCCGTGACCGTGCGACCTGAACGCAGGAAGCGCGGCGCATGACCGTCGCGCTGCGCGCGTTTCTCGCCGATCTCTGGAGGCTGACGGCCCCCTATTTCTGGTCCGAGGACCGCCGCACCGGCCGATTGTTGCTGGCCGTGATCGTCGGCATGAATCTCGGCCTCGTCTACCTGAATGTGCTGTTCAACCGGTGGAACAACCGGTTCTACACCGCACTCCAGCATCGCGACTGGGACACCTTCGTCGCCGAACTCGGCTGGTTCTGCTTTCTCGCGGTGCTGTTCATCATCGTCGCCGTCTATCAGACCTACCTCAACCTCATGTTGCAGATCCGCTGGCGGCGCTGGCTGACCGAGCGATACCTCGCGCGCTGGATGCAGGGTCACGCATACTATCGCATGGTGCTGGCCGGCCACCCCGACGCGGACAATCCCGACCAGCGCATCGCCGAGGATCTCAAGCTGTTCGTCGACCGGACGCTCCGGCTCTCCCTCGGCCTGCTCTCCTCCGTGGTCACGCTCGCCTCCTTCATCGCCATTCTCTGGGCGCTCTCGGCGGACGCCCCGCTCGTGCTCGCCGACGGCGCGGTCGCCGTGCCGGGTTATCTCGTGTGGTGCGCGCTCGTCTACGCGGTGGTCGGCACCTGGGTGATCGACCGGGTCGGCCGGCCGCTCGTGCGGCTCAATTTCGACCAGCAGCGCTTCGAGGCGGATTTCCGCTTCGCCTTGATGCGGGTGCGGGAGAACGCGGAAGGCATCGCGCTCTACCATGGCGAGGCCGAGGAGGCGGAGGGCTTCCGCCGACGCTTCACCGCGCTGATGGCGAACTGGTGGGCGATCATGCGCCGCCAGAAACGGCTCACCTGGTGGACCGCGGGCTACAACCAGATCGCGATCGTCTTTCCCTTCCTGGTCGTCAGTCCCGCCTACTTCGCGGGCCGGATCGAGCTCGGCGGGCTGATGCAAACCGCCTCCGCCTTCGGCCAGGTGCAGAGCGCGCTGTCGTTCTTCGTCAATGTCTATGCCGAGCTCGCCGAGTGGAAGGCGGTGGTGGACCGCCTCACCGGCTTCGAGCGGGCGGTTGCCGCGGCGGAGGCGACGCAGCAGGGCGGCCCGGAACGAGTCGCGGCCGTGCCGCTCGGCGCCGAGGCGCTCGCGCTCGACCTGCCCTCCGGACGGCCGCTGATCGAGGCGCCGTCGCTCGACCTGCGCGCGGGCGAGGCCGTGCTGATCACCGGCCCCTCGGGCTCCGGCAAGTCGACGCTGTTCCGCGCGCTGGCCGGGCTCTGGCCGTTCGGCCGCGGCCGGGTGCGCATCCCCGACGGCGCGCGGCTGATGTTCCTGCCGCAGCGCGCCTACCTGCCCGAGGGCACGCTGCGCCGGGCGCTGCTCTACCCCGCAGGCGACGGCGCCGATGATGCCGCGCTGATCGCCGTGCTGCGGGAGGTCGGGCTCGGCGCGTTGGCGGACCGGCTGGACGAAGTCGCCCCCTGGGCGCAGGTGCTCTCGGGCGGCGAGCAGCAGCGCCTCGCCTTCGCGCGCGCGTTGCTGCAGCGCCCGGATGCCCTGTTCCTCGACGAGGCGACCAGCGCGCTCGACCCGGAAGCCGAGCGCACCCTGCTCCGGCTTCTGCGCGCGCGGCTGCCCGAGGCCACCATTGTCTCGATCGGCCATCGCGACAGCCTCGCCGCGCTGCATGACCGCCACCTCGCCGTCGTG
>CALKJX010000043.1 GCA_937995555.1 uncultured Elioraea sp. | reverse complement strand
TGCGCGGCCGCCTGCGCAAGCAGCTGCGCGCCGGAGAGGGAACCGCCGGTCTGGGCGATCTGCCCGCCGGCGCCGCTGCCCCCGCCGGTCGCGTCGAGCACCAGGATGCCGGCCGGGCCGAGTGCGATCGTGCCAGCGGTGATGATCCCGCCCGACCCGCCCGCGCCGACGCCGGAGCGCATCACCAGGGTGGACGAGCCCGCCGAGCCGATCGTGGTGCCGGCGCCATGCTGGATCGCGCCAGCCGCTTCCAGCGTCAGCGTGCGCGCATCGGGGATGACGAAACTCGCAACGATCGCGATCACGCCGGTCTCGCCAGCGGTGTCGGGGCTGCCGACGGTCGTCACCGTCACGTCGGCGAGCGCCAGTTGCACCTGGAGATCGTTGACGTTCAGGATCGAGTTTCCATTGGTCGCCGCGATCGGCGGACCGAAATCGATGCCCGAGGTGGGGACATCCGAGATCGTCAGGTTGCTCGGGTCGAGCAGCAGCACGCCGACCTGGCCGAGGGTCGCGCGCAGGTCGGCGATGCCCCGATAGTCGAGCCATCCCTTCGAGGAGACCTCGGCGAAGCCGCCGTCGCCGCCCTCCGGCCCGCCACGCGCGCTGATGCGTCCCCAGAACCGCGTCACCTCATCGGACCAGACGATCGTCGTGCCGCCGTCGCCGCGTGCGGTCGCATCGGCCAGGATCGTGGCGTCCCGCTCGACCACGACGCTGCGCGCTGTCGGCCCGGGGCCCTGGCCCTGCAGGTCGCCGCCGATCTTGACCGTGCCGCCGCCGGCGCGGCCCGAGGCATCGATGCGCGCGCCCGAGCGAACGACGATCCGTTCGCCGCCCACATCGACCGTGCCGCCGCGCTGCCGCGCGCCCGCGCCCGAGACGTCCAGATTGCCGGCGACCGTGACCGTGCCGGCATCGCCGCCGCCGAGCACGATCGCGCCCCCCTCCTGGTGCACGGCGGTGGCGGCGATGCGGCCGCCGGCGAAGATCACGTCGTCCACCACCCCGCGCGCGGCACGCGCCGAGACGATCACCTGCCCGCCCGGCGCCTCGATCGTGCCGGTGTTCACCACCACCGCACCGCCGTCCGACGGCGCGCGCGAAACACCATCGCGGATCGCGAACGCGACCAGCCCGTCGCCGGCGAGATCGATCGTGTAGGTCTCGGCCCCGCCCAGCACGACGCGGCCCTGGCGCGCGACGATCCGGCCGGAGTTGCGTACCTCCGGGCCCACCAGCGCGGCCACACCGCTGTCGGCGACGGTGATGTCGCCGCGGTTCTCGACCCGCGCGCCGGCGACCCGGCCCGGCAGGTTGGCGGCGACCTCGCCGGTGTTCATCAGCCGCTGCGCGTCGACCCGCGAGGTGGTGGCGAGCAGGCTCGCGGCGTTCACCAGCGCGCCCTCGGAGAAGGTCACGCCCGCCTCGTTCTGGAGCACGATCCTTCCGTTCGCGGAGAGTCGCCCGGCGATCACCGAGGGATCGGGACCGGTGACGCGGTTGAGCGCGACCGCCGAGGCCGAGGGCTGCACGAACTGCGTATGCTCTCCCCTGCCTATCGAGAAGCTCCGCCAGTCGATCACCGCGCGCGCGCTGCCCTGGCGCACCACCAGGTGCCCGTGCGATGGCGTTTCGATGCTGGCCTGTCCGGCGACCACCGTGCCGCCCTGCGGGTTGGCATGCGCATGTATGGGGTACAGCGCCGTCAGCGCCGTGCACGACGCGAGCAGCAGTTTCCGCCGATGACGGCCGCGCGCAGACATGATCCGGTTCGCCGCTCCCCTCCCCCGTTTCGAGCCGCTTCAGAAGCGACCGGTGAGCCTGAAGAACCCCGCGTACATTGACAGAGGTTGGACATTCGCGCCAGCGAACTCGCGCGTGAGCCGGCGCACACCTTCGAGCTCGAAGGTCAGCCAGGAGCGGATGTCCATGCGCACGCCGAGGCCGAGCGAACGCATCGGTATGGCAGGCGGCTTCGGCAGGCCGGGCGCGGCCCGATCCCAGGCGCGGCCGAGATCGACGAAGCTGTAGAACTGCACCGGCAATCCGTCCGCATCCGCCTCGGTCAGCCGCAGCACCGAGGTCGCGCGCAGTTCGACCGAGCCGATCACGGCGCGATCGCCGGTCACCTCGCCGGCGAAGAAGCCGCGCCCCAGCCGGTCGCCACCGAGGAAGAACTTCTCCTGCTGCGGCAGCAGATCGTTGCTGTACTGTCCCGCCACCACGCCGAGCAGGTCGAACGCCCAGCGTCCGGCCGAGAACAGCGCCTGCAGCCGCGACAGCTCGCCGGTCCACTTCACGAAGCCGGGCTCGGCGCCAGGCCGCGGCACCAGCGCGGTGATGGCGTTCGGCGAGGCGCGGAAGGCGTCGATGCCGCGATGGAACGTCGCCCGCACGCCGGTGATGCCGAGCCATTCGTCGCGGAAGCTCGCCTCGAGGCCGAGGCGCACGGTGCGATAGCGCGCCTCGGTGCGTTGCTGCAACGCACGCTGCGCGTCCTCCTGCGAGTCCGCGTTGTAGATGTCGAACTGGCCCGTCACGGTCAGCGTGGTCGCGCGCGAGCGGATGATCGGATAGGACGCGCCGAGCCCGGCGACCAACACGTTGCCGCGATAGCCGATCTCGGCGAGCGGCGTGCCCGGCTCGGTGCGGCCGACACCGGCGAAGGCGCGCAGCGCAAGCCCGCTGCCGCCGAGGAAGCCGGAGAGATTGAGCTGGGCGAAGTTCTGCTCGCGCCGCTGCTCCGGCTGTCCGCGCAGCGCCGAGGTGACGATCAGCAGCTCCGCCCGTTCGCCGAACCGCGTGAAGCTGTTCAGCCCGCCGATCGCGAAGAGCTGGGTGGGGCCCTGCAACCGCGAGGCGCGGTTGTCATACACCAGCACCCCGTCATGGGGCTTGCGCGAGACGCTGACGGTGAGCAGCGGGGCCCCTTCCGTCTTGCCCGGGCGCAGGGTCGCCGCCGCCGTCACCCCTGGAATGTCGTTCGCCAGCAGCAGCGCGCGTTCGAGTGTCGCGACGCGCAAGGGCTGCTCGGCCAGCAGGGGGGCCAGGAAGGCACGCACCTGCGCGATCGCCGGACCGATGTCGCCCTCGTATTCGATCTCGGCGATGCCGCCCTCGATCACGCGGATGCGCACCACGCCGTTCTCGACCCGCTGCGGCGGCACAACGACGCGGCTGAGGAAGAACCCGGCGTCGAGGTAGAGCCGCTCCAGCCGTTGGGCGACCGCGAAGATCTCCGCGACCGTCACCTCGCGGCCGATCAGTCGGCTCGTCTCGGCCTCGATGCGGTCGGGCAGGATGGCGGTCGCGCCCTCGACCAGGATCGCGCGCGGCACCAGCCGCACCGTCTCGGCACCGGGCGGCGCGGGTGCCAGCACGGGCGCGTCGGGCGCCGGCACGCCGATCTCGGGGCGCGGCGGCGGCCGCACGGTGATGCGCTCGGCCGGGGGTGCCAGCACCGGCGGCGGCGCGGTCTGGGCCGAGGCGAGGGTGAGCGGCGCGATCGCCGCCAGCAGCGCGGACACGACGCGCTGGCCGAAGCTTCGCGATCCGTGAGCCCGGCGCAAGCCGACGCGGCGTGGCGTCATTCGCCCCCCCCAACGACGCACGACGCTAGCATGGCCCGACTCCCGGGCCAAATGTTCCCGAGCCGATCCTATCGCCTCCGGTGCCGGCCATCCGCCCGCCTCTCCCCGAATCGGGTGTTTCCCGCCTGCCGATCATGAGGCAGACTCCCGCCAGCATCGACAGCGGGCCACGAGATGGAAGGCCAGACCCTCGGCAAGTACCGGATCCTCTCCGCGATCGGTCGCGGGGCGGCCGGCACGGTCTGGCGCGCGATCGATCCGGTGATCGAGCGCACGGTCGCGATCAAGACCATCAAGCTCGACGATGCGGGCGATGCCGAGACCGCCGAGGAGATCGCCCGCTTCAAGCGCGAGGCGCAGGCGGCGGGACGGCTGTCGCATCCCAATGTCGTGCAGATCTACGACTACGGCGAGCAGGGCGGGCTGGCCTATCTCGTCATGGAGTACATCGAGGGCGGCTCGCTCAAGGGGCTGATCGACAAGGGCGAGCGGCTGCCGCTCAAGGAGATCGCCCGCGTGATGGACGAGCTCCTCGCGGCGCTGGCGCACGCGCACGAGAAGGGCATCGTCCACCGCGACATCAAGCCCGCCAACATCATGCTGACCGGGTCGGGCCAGGTGAAGGTCACCGATTTCGGCATCGCCCGGATCGAGTCCAGCACCATGACCCAGGCCGGCACCGTGCTCGGCACGCCCGCCTACATGTCGCCAGAGCAGTTCCGCGGTGAGCCGGTGGATCACCGCACCGACCTCTACTCCGCCGGCGTGGTGCTCTACCAACTGCTGACCGGCGACCGCCCGTTCGAGGGCACGTTCAGCGCCATCATGCACAAGGCGCTGAACGTCGAGCCGCCCAAGCCCTCCGAGATCAGCGTGTCGGTCGCGCCCGCTCTCGATGCGGTGGTGGCGCGCGCGATGGCGAAGCGGCCGCAGGCGCGGTTCGCGAGCGCGGCCGAGTTCCGCACCGCGCTCGCCGAAGCGGTGCGCAGCGCCGAACACGACCCGCTGGCCGCGATCGCCGGCGCGGACCAGGACGCGACCGTGATCGGCAAGGCGGCACCCATGAAGCCCGATGCGCCCGCGCCACAGCCCGCGCCCACCGCCACCGGGCGCAACCGCGGGGCGCCGGTGGTGGCGGCGATCGCGGGCGGCGTGCTCGGCCTCGGCGCCGCCGCCGCCGCCGCCTGGTTGCTGCTGCTGCGCGAGCCGGCGTCGCCGCCGGTCTCGCCGGCCCCACCGCCGATCGCGCAGGTACAGCCGCCCACCGCGCCGGTCGTGCCGCCGGTCGTTCCACCGCCGTCCGCGCCTACCCCACCGACCGCGGTGCTCCAGCCGACACCCCCGCCACCGGAGCCGACGCCCTCTGCCGCACCGCCGCCCACGCCGACACCGCCGGCCCAACAGGTCCAGCCGACGACACCGGCGTCCGATGCTCCCGCGCCGGCCCCCACGCCGCCCGTCCAGCGGACCGAGCCGTCGCCGCCCGCGCCGCCCCCTGCCGCGATGGCACCCGTGCAGCAGGCCGAGCCGACCGCGCCCCGCGTCGAGCCGGTCGCGCCGCCGCCGGTGGTGCCGGCGCCGGCCCCGCCACGGCCCGCCCAGCTCGCGGCCGCCCCGAGCGCTGCGGCGACGCTGCGCAGCGCGGTGGCCGCCGCGGTCGCGGCGAGCCGCTGCACCCTGATCTCGGGCGATGTCGAGGGCACGAACCGCATCCGCCTCACCGGCTACGCGCAGGCCGGCGGCGGGGAGTCCGCGCTCCGGCTGCGCCTCGCCTCGGCCGGCATACCCTGGGAGACCGTCGACTGGCGCGTGCGCGGCTTCGAGGGGCCGTACTGCGACGCGCTCGACCTCCTGCGCCCCTTCGCCGACCCGTTCGGCGAGGCGGCCTCCGGGCTGAGCCTCGCCCTCGCCGGTGACCGGAAGCGGTTGGTGCGTGGCGATCTGCTGACCGTGCGCATCGGCATGCCGCGCTTCCCGGCCTATCTGCGCGTCAGCTACTTCACCCATGACGGCGACGTCGTGCACCTGCACCCGAACGCGGCCGATCGCACGCGCGGCTTCGCTGCCGGCAGCCGTGTCTCGCTCGGCGACCCGGCCGAAGGCGGGCAGCGCTGGGAGATCGGCCCGCCCTACGGCACCGAGATGATCGTCGCGCTGGCGAGCGAGCGGCCGCTGTTCGAGACCGCGCGCGAGGACTTCGAGACCTCCTCGGCCTATCTCGCCGCCCTGCGCGAGCGCCTCGCCGACGGACGGGCCGGCCGCATCGCCGCGCGCGTCCTGATGGTCGAGGTCGCCGAGCGCTGACGCCTCGGCCAGACGCGCGACAGCCAGGTCCGGGGCATGCCGTCGCGGAAGCGCCGGCGCATGTCGTCGAGCGCGGCCTCGCTGACGCCGATCGCGGCCCCGTTGAAGAAGCGCGGATCGGGGGTGTGCATGAGATAGGCCATCGCTTCGTTCATCATCACCTCCTCCTCGCCGGGGTCGTAGCCACCCCCGGCGAGGAAGCGGCGGAACCCGGCACGCTCCGCCTCGGTCAGCCGCTCGCGCCACCAGCGCGCGACATGCGCCGCGAACTCCGGGTTGGTGAAGAACTCCCCGTGGCTCAGCTCGTGGCGCAGGATGCTCGCACGCACGCCCTGGTCGACAACCATGCGGCCCTGCGGCGGCGGATGCGGGTTCTCGACCGCCGTGAGCGAGATCACGGCCGCCTCCACCGCGGCAACCGGCAGCCCGTCGGGCCCGGG
>CALKJX010000042.1 GCA_937995555.1 uncultured Elioraea sp. | reverse complement strand
GCGATGCCGAGTTCGATGTGCTGGCCCTCGGGCGTCATCACCCATTTCTGCGCCGAGGCGACCTTCTGGTCGCGGAACACGTCGTTGCGCAGCGATCGGCTGAACACGCCGCGCCGGTTGACCCATGGCCCGAGCGAGGTGCTGACGGTCACGTCCGGGCTCATTGTCACGATGCGCGAGGCGAGCGGCGCGAACTCGCCCTGGCCGCGGCCGATCTCCGACAGGATCTGCCCGAACCCCTCCTGGGTGGACATCTTGCGCCCTTCGGGCGGGCGCGGATGCGGCAGCACGGCCGGCACCGGCACGGGTGCCGCGGCGAAGCGGCGGCTGGAGCGGGCGCTCGCATACGGCACATTCGCCAGCAGCGCGCGTGCCTCGTGCTCGAGCGGGCCGAACCCCGCGAAGGGCTCCCATTCCTGCCCAGGATCGATCCCGTTGGCCGCGCGGAACGCCTCCATCTGCTCCTTCGTCATCAGCCCGGCATGGTTGTCCTTGTGCCCGGCAAAGGGCAGACCCATCCCCTTGATCGTGTAGGCGATGAAGGCGGTCGGCTGGTCGGTCGCCGCCGCGGCCCGCAGCGTGTCGAGCACGAGGCCCATGTCGTGCCCTCCCAGGTTGGTCATCAGCGCGGCGAGGTCGTCGTCGGACAGCGGATCGATGATCGCGCGCACCCGCCTGTCGCGGCCGAGATCGGCGGCAAGCGCCTCGCGCCAGGCGGCCCCGCCCTGGAAGGTGAGCGCGGCATAGGTGCTGTTCGGGCAGTCGTCGATCCAGTTCCGCAACGCCGCCCCGCCCGGACGCGCGAAGGCGGCCTCCAGCTTCCGCCCGTATTTCAGCGTCACCACGTTCCAGCGCATGTCGCGGAACAGGCCCTCGATACGGTGGAACAGCCGGTCGGGGACGATCGAATCGAGGGACTGGCGGTTGTAGTCGATGATCCACCAGACGCCCTGCACGTCATGTTTCCAGCTCTCGAGCAGGGCCTCGTAGATGTTGCCCTCGTCGAGTTCGGCATCGCCGACCACGGCGACCATCCGTCCCGGGCGCGCGCCCTCGGGGGCCAGTCCCTTGAGCCGCACATAGTCGCGCATCAGCGCGGCGAAGTTGGTGATCGCGACCCCAAGTCCGACCGAGCCCGTGGAGAAATCGACGTCGTCGCCGTCCCTGGTGCGCGAGGGGTAAGGCTGGATGCCGCCGATCGCGCGGAACCTCTCCAGCCGTTCGCGGGGCACACGGCCGAGCAGGTACTGGATCGCGTGGAACACCGGCCCGGCATGCGGCTTCACCGCCACCCGGTCCTCGGGCCGCAACACGTCGAGATAGAGCGCCGTCATCAGCGTGGCGACCGAGGCGCAGGAGGCCTGGTGCCCGCCCACCTTCAGCCCGTCGATATTGGGGCGGATGTGGTTCGCATGGTGGATGATCCACGACGACAGCCAGAGGATGCGCTTTTCCAGCGCCTCCAGCACGGCCACCCTTCGCGCATCCCCTGGAGCCTCGGCAATCGTCCGCAGCCCGTCGGCCATCACCCCCTCCCCCGGGCTCATACCCAGCCGCGCGCGAGCCGCTTCATCGCGGTCGAGGCGGCGCGCTTGCCCTCGCCGACATAGGCCTCGTGGTTCGTCTCGATCGCGTCGCGGTCGTAGAGGTAGTTCACCATCAGCCCGGCACTCTCCTTGATCCCCTTCTCCGAGGTGTCGGCCAGCCAGTTCAGCCGCTCCGCGCGCGCTCCGTTGGTCAGGTGGAAATGCGCCACCGGATCGCGCGACCGGCCGCGCCCGTCGCTCTCGGCCAGCAGGTAGCGCGCGCAGAGCCTGGACAGCACGGGCCGGGCGGCCTCGGCAAGCGCGGGATCGCGATGCCAGCCGCGCCGGGCGAGCAGGCGTGCGAGCGGCGGGGTCTCGGCGACCGCGGTCTCGCCCTGCACCGCCAGCGCCTCGGCCAGTGCCGCATCCTCGTCCTCGGAGAGCAGCCGGTCCCCGGCCGCGAGCATCTCGTCGATCCAGCGGCGGAAGCCGGGGATCGGCGAGAGCGTGGCGAAGGTCTTGAGGTTGCGGAACTCGGCAGAGAGCCGGTCCACCACCTGCTTGATCAGGAAGTTGCCGAAGCTGATCCCCGAGAGCCCGCGCTGGCAGTTGCTGATCGAATAGAAGATCGCGGTGTCGGTCTGGGTCGGATCGAGCACCGGCGCCTTCTGATCGAGCAGCGCGTGGACGTTGTCGGCGAGTCCCTTGACCAGCGCGACCTCGACGAAGATCAGCGGCTCGCCCTCCATCGCCGGGTGGAAGAAGGCGTAGCAGCGGCGGTCGGAATCGAGCCGGTTCTTGAGATCGCGCCAGCCGCGGATCTCGTGCACCGCCTCGTAGCCGACCAGCTTCTCGAGCAGGCTCGCCGGACTGTCCCAGTCGATCCGGCGCAGGCGCAGGAAGCCGACATCGAACCAGGCGGCAAGCAGGTTGCGGAAATCGTCATCGAGCGCAGCGAGCGCGGGGTCGCCCCGGGTGTGGCGCATCAGCTCGGCGCGCATGTCCACCAGGAACTTCACGCCCTCGGGGATCGAGATGAACTGGGTGAGCAGCTTCACGCGCGGCGCTTCGAGCGCGCGGCGCAGCCGGGCGAGCGCTTTCGCGCGGGCGGGCGCATCCTCGGCCTCGGCCGCCGCCTTGAGCGCCGCCTGCAAGACGGTCGGATCGGCGTCGAACCCGGCCAGGGTGCGCAGGAAGGCCACGCGGCCCTCCGCGTCGGCGGCGAGATAGGCCTGGGCGAGCCGGGCCGACCGCGCGCGCGCCGACACCTCGCCGCCCTTCGCCTCCAGGCAGGCGCGCATCTGATCGGCGATCGCCGCGCCCTCGTCGGCCCCGCCGGCGACGTCCCGCCAGGCGGTGAGCAGGCGCCTGAGCGCCCGATCGAAGAGACCGCCTTGCGCGGCTGCGGTGTCCATGGACCCTCCTGCCCTTGCGGCGCAAGACTACACCGCGGCGAGCACCCCCGGCAGGTGGTCGGGCAGGTCCTC